>NZ_JACJSW010000087.1:0-8070 GCF_014698375.1 Microcystis flos-aquae FACHB-1344
TAACAATGGTGGAGCAGGTACGGATACGGTGACGATTGACACGCTAAATCCGACCCTTGCAGTCGATATCGTTGATACTTCCCTCAACGACGGAACTAACAATTCTCTAGTCATCTTTGAATTCAGCGAAGATGTCGCCGGTTTTGACAACAGTGATGTGAGCGTCAGCGGCGGAACGTTGAGCAATTTCTCCGGCAGCGGCAGCAGCTACCAGGCCACCTTCACGGCCGACGATGCTGTGGAAACCACCGGCTCGGTGTCCGTGGCAGCGGCCAGCTACACCGACGTGGCAGGCAACACCGGCTCCGCAGGCTCGGATACGGTGACGATTGACACCAAAAATCCGACCCTCGCCGTCGATATCGTTGATACTTCCCTCAACGACGGCGATAACAGTTCTCTGGTAACCTTTGAGTTTAGCGAAGATGTGAATGGCTTAACGGTCGGTGATGTGAGCGTCAGCGGCGGAACGTTGAGCAATTTCTCCGGCAGCGGCAGCAGCTACCAGGCCACCTTCACGGCCGACGATGCTGTGGAAACCACCGGCTCGGTGTCCGTGGCAGCGGCCAGCTACACCGACGTGGCAGGCAACACCGGCTCCGCAGGCTCGGATACGGTGACGATTGACACGCTAAATCCGACCCTCGCCGTCGATATCGTTGATACTTCCCTCAACGACGGCGATAACAGTTCTCAGGTCACCTTCCAGTTCAGCGAAACTGTGAATGGCTTCACAGCCGGTGATGTGAGCGTCAGCGGCGGAACACTGAGCAACTTCACCCAGGTGGATGGCAACAGCTATACGGCCATCTTCACGGCCGACGATGCTGTGGAAACCACCGGCTCGGTGTCCGTGGCAGCGGCCAGCTACAGCGACGTGGCAGGCAACCAGGGCGGAGCGGGTACGGACACGGTGACGATTGATACCAAAAATCCGACAGTGGGCATCAACTTTGCCAGCCAACCGCTCACCAGCCAGAACTTTAGCACTACAGTCACCTTCCAGTTCAGCGAAGCCGTAAGCGGTTTCGCCGCCAGCGATGTGACCCTGACCAACGGGGTGCTGAGCAACTTCACCGGCAGCGGCAGCAGCTACACCGCCACGTTCACTGCCACCAACTTCCAGTCGCCAACGGGAACAGTGGCGGTGTCCAACGGCTATTCCGATACCCCTGGCAACCAGGGTGTTGCCAATTCGGCCAACATCGCCCTGACCGTGGGCGGCGGTCCTGACCCGAATGATGGGCCGTCTGGAGGCAGTAGTGTGATTGGCTCAGGTACAGCTGGAGCGGATTCCATCACCGGATCAACTGGTGATGACAGCATCTCCGCTTTGGCGGGCAACGACTCGGTTTATGGCGGAGCAGGCAACGACACCATCAACGGTGGCAACGGTAACGATGTCATCTATGGCGGTAGCGGGAATGACGGTGGTGTCGATGGAGGCAATAACGATGACCTGATCTACGGAGGCAGCGGTAACGACACCATCTCTGGTGGTAATGGAAACGACACCATCATCGGCGGGTACGGCAATGATTCCCTGACCGGTGACAACAACAACGACACCTTCCAGTTCCTGAGCATCTACGACCAGCAGGATGTGATTACCGATTTCAGTACAAGTGGCACCGACACCATCGTGTTCGATACCACCGGTGCCAGCGCCTTCACGGCCTTTGCGGCCTATTCCGGCAGTACAACTGGATATACCGACGCCCTTGCAGCTGGTTACCTCACCTACAGCGGTGGGGTACTCTCCTACGATGCCGATGGCTCTGCGGGATCAACCTTCAGCCCGTTGGCGATCGTCACGTTGACGGGATCTCCCACTCTCACTAACTCCAACGTACTGTTCCAGAACCTCTAGCTCAAGCAGGCATTCCCCGCCTTATTTCTCCAGCCCCTGCTGGCCATTATTACGGGGAATGTTCTTAACTTCTTCTGCTCTGCACCTGCTGACTGGCCCTGGTTTTGAGCCAGTCCGTAGCCAGTCCGTAGGTTGGGTTGAGCGAATCAATGGGTTAGGGCTGGCTGAATAAATCTAAAAACCTTGCTGGATAAGACTTTTAGACTTTTTGTCAATCCAAAAGTACCGGCCGTGGGAGTGAGCGGGGGGAAAATTCAGGTACTTTTTCCCTGAAAATTAGGTAATTGACCAGATGAAAATCGGTAAAACCCTACACCCCACACCCCACACCCCACACCCTGCCCCCACGAAAAACTTTTTCAGCAAACCCTAGGTTAAAGAAAACCTCTCAATTTTAGGGGAAAGCGAAACCCAACATTTCAGTCCGTAGCGACTGTATCGCCAGTTCGTTGATCAGGTTCGGCTTCACCTTCCCGTTAACGTAGTCACAAGCGGTTCGGGTTCTACTTGGAGTTGGCAAGATCCGGTCAGGACTGGTTTCATCCCCTCATTAATAACCCACATTCCGCACCCTAGTCGTTGAAATCAACAGTTGCTCTAGCCCTTGTATAGTAAGACTTTTAGCGATTACTAAGAATTATGAAGTGTCACACTCTAGTCAGCGATCGCCAGCTTAATGAGAGTTCATCTCAATAATTTGGTATCAGAGCTATCAGATTTTTAGGGCTAATTGTGCATATGCTGGGCAAACAAATTAGCCTGTAATTCAGAGCCGGCAATCGTTTTGACGATTTAGATAAAATTTTCAATGTGACACTTTAGGGTGCGGAATGTGGGTAATAATCAAAACATGAGGATTTTGAGAAAGATGCAAGAATTTATGGGCGATTTTTGGGGCATCGAACCCCTCAAAGCCGAACGGTAGGGACTGACGCGGTTTCGTTGAGAAAATTGTCGGAAAAGAGATATTAGCTCAGAAAGCGATTATACTCAATGATCGAAGACTATTGACCGGCGATCGATGAACCAAGACAACGAGATTAGTCACTTACTAGACCTCATGCCTGCTTCGGGACGGATGATGACGCGCATTGTCAGCAAACCCGAAAGCACCAAGGTAATCGAAACTAATTTTCCCCTGCCCTGGCAAAGAGGAGTCAGACCGATTCCAATTAATTTTGACCTCTGGCGGCAATTATCAAGACCCCAACGGGATCTAGTCTTGTTAAGGGCCGTCTCTGTTTTAACGGCAGTAAAATGGTTTAAACCCGATCTCGATCGATTAATTGCTCTGGCTGGTATGATCGGTTTAACCGTGGAAACCCTGCAAACCGATGCCGTCGGTATGGCAGTAGCGGGGGGTTTAACTGCCTTGGCAATTAACCGGATTTGGCGAGAAAAACGCAGCCCCCAACGGGAATTAGACGCGGATGAAGCGGCCCTAAAAGTGGCTGTTAGACGCGGTTACACGGAAACCGAGGCCGCTAAGGGTTTATTATCGGCTATTGAGACTATAGCTGAAATTGAGGGGCGATCGAGTCTCAATTTTAACGAGTTATTGCGCTGTCAAAATCTGAAAAAATTAGCCAATCTCTCCTTTGTTGGTGTTCCCGATCAGGTGAGACAATCTTAAGGTCAGGAGTCAGGAGTCAGGAGGCAATAGGTAATCTCCCTCCCTCTGTCACCCATTCCGGCGTTCCCTGTTCCCTAAAATCAGAGAGTCTGTAAACTTAAAATAACTACTATAAAAATATTTTTCCCCTTGCTCAATGGCTGCAATTGACTCTTTAGAAAAAGCCTTAAAATATCACTTTGGCTACGATCAATTTCGACCGAATCAACGCCAAATAATTGAGGCTGCTTTAAATAATCAGGATTTATTAGTAATTATGCCCACCGGAGGCGGTAAATCTCTCTGTTTTCAGCTACCTGCTTTAATCAAAAAAGGGGTGACGGTGGTGGTTTCTCCCCTAATTGCTTTAATGCAGGATCAAGTAACTGCTTTAGCTGATAATGGCATCGGGGCAACATTTCTCAATAGCACTTTAAACGCGAAACAAGTCAGAGAAAGAGAATCTTTAATCCTGCAAGGAAAAATTAAACTGTTATATGTCGCCCCAGAAAGATTATTATCGCCTAGTTTTTTAGATTTTTTAGCTGTTATTGATAATTACCTCGGTTTAGCCTGTTTAGCGGTGGATGAAGCTCACTGTGTCTCCGATTGGGGTCATGATTTTCGCCCTGAATATCGACAAATTAAACAAGTTCGTCAACGCTTTCCCTCCGTGCCAATTCTGGCTTTAACTGCCACCGCTACCCAACAGGTTAGAGAAGATATTATCCAACAATTAGGATTGCGAGATACTTCCATTCATATTGCTAGTTTTAATCGTCATAATCTTTATTATGAAGTTCAACCTAAAACCAGTAAATCCTATCAGCAATTGTATCAATATATTAAAGGACAAAAAGGAGCAGGAATAGTTTACTGTATCAGCCGCAAAACCGTCGATAAAGTTGCTGAACAGTTACAAAAAGATGGTATTAATGCCCTACCCTATCACGCGGGTATGGAGGATCGGGAAAGAAGTAAAAATCAAACCCGTTTTATTCGGGATGATGTGCAGATTATGGTGGCGACAATTGCCTTCGGTATGGGGATTAATAAACCCGATGTGCGCTTTGTCGTTCATTATGATTTACCCCGCAATTTAGAGGGATATTATCAAGAATCTGGCCGCGCCGGTAGGGACGGAGAACCGGCTAAATGTACCCTCTTTTTTAGCTTTGCAGATGCCAGAAAAATTGAGTATTTTATTAACCAAAAAACCGAGCAAAATGAACAACAGAAAGCTCGTCAACAATTGCGACAGGTGTTAGATTATGCTGAAGGGACTGAATGTAGAAGATCGAGCGTACTAGGTTACTTTGGAGAAAGTTTTTCGGGTAACTGTGGTAACTGTGATAACTGTCGGAATGGGAACAATTCTGAGGATTGGACGATCGAAGCACAAAAATTTTTATCCTGTGTGGCGCGGACGGGACAGAAATTCGGTATGATGCACATAATCAACGTACTCAGGGGAGGAAAAGGTGAAAGAATCAGCCAATATCAACATCATTTATTATCTACTTATGGCATCGGTAAAGATAAAACTGTGCAGGAGTGGAAACGTTTAAGTCGTTCCCTTGTCCAGCAAAATATATTAGTAGAAACTGAAGACGATTTTAGAATCTTGAAACTTAATCAACACAGTTGGGAAGTGATGCGGAAACAACGTTCCGTGTTTATTGCCGTCCCCCAGAAAGCTAACGGTCAAATCGTGGGAGACGACAATCCCAATATGGTGGAAAGTGATTTATTATTCGAGCGCTTGCGGCAACTGCGGAAAAAAATTGCCGATAGTCAAGGGGTTCCTCCCTACGTTATTTTCCATGATTCTAGTCTGCGTTTGATGGCCCAATCGAAACCCCGGAATTTGGGGCAGTTTCGTCAAATTTCTGGAGTAGTACACAGTAAAGTACAACAGTATGGGGATATATTTATAGCGGCAATTAATGATTTTTGTCAGGATAGTCTTCCCTCTACTCAATTCCTCACTCTCCAATACTATCAAGATGGGTTGAATGCGGAAGAAATCGCTCGCAAAAGAAGCTTAAAAGTCTCAACCATCTATGAACATTTAGCTAAATTGCTAGAAGCGGGTTACGAAATTGATATTAATCAGTTAGTCTCTAAAAATAAACAGGAATATATTCGTTTAGTGATCGAAAAAGTGGGTGATCGATCCCTGAAAACTCTCAAAGAAAATCTGGGAGATAATTATAGTTATGAGGAAATTAAATTAGTTGTTGCTTGGCAAAGACGACCCCGGCAATAAGGCCAGAGCAACTCTTTTGATGCAACCCTCCACTTTACAGGCAATAGGCAATAAATAATCAGTTTTTAATAACCGGATTTAGTATTACAACCAGTGGGTTAATCGGCTCAAAAATTGCTTTTTCTGGGGTTGAAAAATTTTCAACCCCAATTTTTATCATCCAGGAAAAATAACTTCTAGGGGAGCGGGAATCATCTCGCTACGAAAGTCAAGAATCTGGACGAGGATTAAATAGGCAACGGCGATTAAAATCGAAATTGCTCCCGTGATAATGGCGATAATTTTAGCAGAATTCATATAGTTAAACGTTAATTTCCTCAGATTATTGATCTATTCCCGCAAAAGCTACCGAAATTTATTCTCATCTACGATTGCGAGCCTAAACAATTTAAACTGAATATATCTTACAGCACAATTCTCCGAGGCGATCGAGAGGAGGAAAATCTTTACCGAATCAAGGTTAGTTACGGTTAAAGAGATTTTGCCATCAGTTCCACGAAAGAATAGGGTTTATCAGCTAGGAGAACATTCAGAATTTTGACTAATCCCGAACTGAGGTTCAGGTTGAAACCCAGTTTGACGAGAGATAGTCCTTGCGGCTCAGTGTATAGATTAACATCTATGGTAAAGCTTACAATTATTTGTTATTTGAATCTAGACAACCAGCAAAACCCTTGCTATAATCGACAGTATATGGTATAAGACCAATTACATCCACTGCATCCGCATCGGTATCCTCAAAGTTGATCAACCTCGCTTTGTTTTAAGGTAGGCTAAGGTCTGCCTTACTTTTTTGGGTTGGGAAGCACTGGAGTTGGGGGAAAAGAGGAAAATGGGTCATTAAAGCTTAATTATCAGGAAAAAGCTCTGATCGTGTCTAAATTCTAGCTTTCTTTCGGGGCAAGCTTTCGGGTGATCAATAACTAACAGAAACTAAATTTTCGAGTTGTTGTTAGAAAATAGGCGAGCGCTCGCTTATAAAATAAGAGTTTCAGCACTTATGTGTTGACAGGGATTTTCCGAGATAGAAGAGCGATAAGATTTTTATTCACCTATGATAAACCTATGGCCTAAAATAATCATAAGGAGACAACATCACTCAATTTAAACTACTGACAGGAGAAGGAAAAGTCGGGACATACGGCGACTTGTTAAAATTAGGTAGTAGAGGAGATAACTTAACCCCTCATCATCTACCATCCAATGCGTATATGAAAGCGAAAATCAAAGGTTACACAACTAATCAAGGAATTGCTATCATGATGGAACACTTATCCCCCGGAAAAGGAGGTCGTCATCGTCAAACCTTATCTTATGGTAAAAGTCCAGACTTAACCCTTTCCCCTCGACAAACCTTAGCACAAGAAGTTTGGGATATTCGCTCAATTTATCTAGGTCAAGGATTATATAATGCAGATATTAGAAAGGGATTACAAGAACTCATTCAACTTAATAAAACTACCTGGTCAACCTTTTTTGATTAAGGAGCAACAACCCCATGAATTTAATAAAAATCCTACAAGAGAATCGCTTAATGAAAACATCCCAAGAAATTAACTTATTTGAGGAAACATTAGAAAAACTTACCAAATATCCTGATGATAAACATTTAAAAGACTTACATCTTATCCTAGATGATAACTGTGAACATCCTGAAATTATGTTTAGTTTAGTGCATTTTTTAGAAGATTTTGAACCCCAACAACAAATACAAGCTTTTATTGAAGTGATTCCTCAATTAATGATAACTGCACCAGAATGGACAAAAATCATTCACTATCGAATGATTAATGATGAATCTGCTGTTAAAATTTATCAGAATAGTCTGGAATTAGCCAATCAAAAAACACCTCATTTTTTGTATCAACTTTTACTAGAAAGCGTCAAAAATTATATTAATTCATCCTCGGAGGTCATC
Source organism: Microcystis flos-aquae FACHB-1344 (assembly GCF_014698375.1). NCBI lineage: Bacteria > Bacillati > Cyanobacteriota > Cyanophyceae > Chroococcales > Microcystaceae > Microcystis > Microcystis flos-aquae. The sequence goes on from NZ_JACJSW010000087.1 coordinate 7,670, forward strand.
TTAACCTAAATTTTTGTATGACTTATAGAAATTAAAATGGTATTTTGGTATCTGTAATCCCTTAAAAAATGTCGCTTTTTCTGGCATTTGTTCAAGCTTAATTAATTTAATTTGAGACTCAGCGACTTCCCCCAACCCCCCAAAAGCTTGGATTGAGTAATAAAATCAAAAGTAAACGCCAATTTTAAAAGAAAGTTTCCCCTTAAAAATCCCAACCTATATCTTGAGCAATTAAACCCTCGACACTGTGGCCATCTTCTCCTTGAGACATGAGGTAACGTTCAATTAGAGAATTACAGAGAATGATTGATCCTATAATAATGGGAAAATCCTCAGAGTGAGGAACTCGCATGAAACCAGCATCCCTGATTCAACTAACCGATAGTCTGAAAGCCCTTTAT
>NZ_JACJSW010000088.1:0-5293 GCF_014698375.1 Microcystis flos-aquae FACHB-1344
GCCCCTTTCACAGCGCTTTGGTCAGTGTTTTGGCCAAAAGAGATAAATCCGAGTCCGCGCCGATTGTCGAGACTATTACCACCCTAGTCAGTGCGATTTTATTAGCTGTCACCGTCTTTTTAATCGTTTTTGCCAATATTTTTATCGATGTTCTCGCTCCCGGTTTAGATGCCGCCACCCGCAGCATGGCCATTCAACAACTGCAAATTATGGCCCCCATGGCGGTTTTAGCCGGTTTAATCGGCATCGGTTTCGGTACTCTCAACGCGGCGGATCAATACTGGCTACCGAGTCTCAGTCCGCTTTTTTCCAGTGTAGCGGTGATTATCGGGGTGGGTTTGCTGGCCTGGTCACTTGGCGATCGCATTGATGAGCCGCAATATATTCAACTGGGGGGTTTTGTCCTCGCCGGCGGTACTCTCGTCGGGGCGCTCTGGCAATGGTTAGCACAAGTGGGCGCACAAGTCAAGGCAGGTTTAGGAAAATTAATATTTCGTTGGGATTGGCGGATACCGGGGGTGTCGGAGGTGTTGCGGGTGATGATTCCGGCGACCTTATCTTCGGGAATGTTGCATATTAACGTTTATACTGACCTCTTTTTCGCTTCTTTTATCGAAAATGCCGCCGCATCCATGCGTTACGCCAGTTTTATCGTTCTCACGCCCTTGGGCATCATGTCCAACATGATTCTCGTGCCGTTTATGCCGATATTTTCTCGACTGACGGAACCAGAAAATTGGGGAGAATTGAAGCAAAGAATCCGTCAGGGTTTATTATTGACGGCTTTAACCATGTTACCCTTCACGGCTATCTTTATCGCCCTCGCTTTCCCGGTAGTGCGGGTTATCTATCAACGGGGTGCCTTTAATCTGGCTGCCTCGGAACAGGTGGTTCCCGTATTAATGGCCTACGGTTTCGGGATGTTTTTCTATCTCGGCCGCGATGTTTTAGTACGAGTGTTCTATGCTTTGGGTGATGGCGAAACTCCTTTTAAGGTGAGTATGGTAAATATTTTTCTCAATGGTGTGCTGGATTTCCTCTTGTATAAACCTTTTGGTACTCCGGGGATTGTTTTAGCAACTGTGGGGGTTAATATCCTTTCTATGGGCATTTTCACGGTGATTTTAAATCGTCGTTTAGGGGGTTTACCCTTGGGAGAATGGGGTTTATCCTTATTGGGATTAACGGTAATTACCATGCTTTCTGGTGTTGCTAGTTGGGGTGCTAGTTGGGGTTGGGAAAAGGTTTTCGGTGCTGGTAATATTTTCCTACAATTATTACAGTTAGGTTTGGCCTCGACCGTAGCGGTGGGTTTATTCCTCCTCGGTGCGATGTTATTGAAGTTACCTGAATTAGACCTGTTAATCTCGCGAGTTCGTCAGAAGTTCTTGAAAAAATCTTAGGTCTAAGTTCCGGCCCCACTAGATTAAAGAAAGGTTACACCCTAGCCAATACCAAATCAGTTTTTAAGAGTCTGATTAACTCCCCCCCTCGCTCGTAATTACTGTTATAGGGGACGGAAGAATTTTTTCAATTTGCTCGCTCTCTTTTTGTTTAATATCAAACAAATCGAATCGGATTTGAAGATTTAACCAAAAATCAGGAGAGACTTGCAAGTATTTAGCTAGTCTTAAAGCGGTGCTAGGGGTAATCCCCCGACGACCGTTGACGATTTCGTTGATTTGCCGGTAGGGAACTCCGATTGCGTCGGCAAGTTGACGTTGTGTGATTCCCATCGGCTGCAAAAATTCCTCTTTCAGCATCTGGCCCGGATGGGTGGGTCTTCTATGGGTAGGTATGCGAACCATGCTTATACTCCTTTTTTAACTCCCTAAACTATTTCTTTTTTGCAGGGATTGTACTCTTAGACTAAATCCATTTATTAAAAACTGATTATTTATTCCCCTTTTTGCATGAGTGCATGATTAGAAAACGGGTTTCTCGGAGAAACCCGTTTTCTGTGCGGTATAAAACCCTTACCTCGTCTATATTTCACATTTATTCAGCAAACCCTATTTATTTTTAGGAATTGGGGGCAGTTGCGGTGATTTTCGGCGAGAATTAGAACCGGATATTTTCGGGGGTAGGGGTGCAGAACTGCGATTAGATAAACTTTGAAGGCTCTTTTTCATATTAGCAGGTTCCGGCAGTTCTAGAGTTACCCCTTCTCTAGCAATCATTGTTTCCTCTGGTAGGCATAAATCAAAAACAAAGGCGGAATTATTGGTTAAATCAGCAAATTCTAATTTTACCATCTCCGCAGAGGATTCTAGTGCTAATAAAGGTTCAATTTCGGTTTTAATTAACTGTTCTAATTGAGCCAGATAATTGATCTTAACAGGAGTAACAATTAAAGTTAACGTTTCTTGCCAACCTTGCCCCCCCAATTCTGCCAGAATATCCCCGTAACAGCGAATTTTCCAGCTACCTATTCCTAAATCTCGATAGGAAAAAATTTCCAGCCAACCCCCGGCATCCGATCGATAATAATGGGTATATCGTTCACTACTTTCGGGAGATTCGTAATCGATACGCACTTCGATATGGGCAAAAGGAGAATCCAGACGGGCCAAGAGACGATAGTTTCCCGAGACAATTTCTAGGGAATTAGTAGAAATTGTGCGTCCGTGATTCTCCCCTTGTTTTTGCAGTATAAATTCCATAATCTTAGCCTAGGCCTAATGTTTGGCCATGACGCTAAAACTTAGGATTTGTGCCGGGAGATTTGCGCTTTTAATTCCCCTGCTTGTGTCAATAAATCCGCTTGGGTTAGACTAATTTGTTCTTGGGTGGCCATCCATTTCAGTTGTACCGTGCCATTTTCAGCCTCAGCATCCCCTAAAATTATACAGCCCACGGCCTTAGCTCGATCGGCCCGTTTAAATTGTTTCCCGAAAGCGCTGCCACTTAAGTCTAACTCGACGCTAAACCCCAATCCGCGTAATTGCTGCGCTAATACCGCACTGCGCGCCTCAGCTTTTTCTCCTTTGGAGACGAGATAAAAATCGGGAACCAAAAAAGATAAAGATTGCTTTTGTTGTAATAATATAATCAGACGTTCTAAACCGATCGCCCAACCCACTGCTGGTGTGTCTGGACCGCCTAATTGAGCTATTAAACCATCATAACGACCACCACCGCAAACCGTGGCTTGAGCGCCTAAATCATCGGACTGAATTTCAAAGGCCGTATGGGTGTAATAGTCCAATCCTCGCACTAAACAGGGATTAAGATTATAGATAACTCCCAAATCAGTTAGTAAAGATTGTACCCGTTCAAAATACTTTTGAGAATCACTACCGAGATGTTCAAGAATACTGGGGGCATTCTCACAGATAATCTTGGTTTTCTCGTCCTTACTATCCAAAATTCGCAGGGGATTTTTTTCTAATCTCTGTTGAGAATCCGCATCTAAATCAGCTTTGTAGGGAGTCAAATAATCTAGCAAGGCCTGACGATAATTTTGCCTATCTTGGGCATTTCCCAGGGAATTAAGGTCTAATTTTAGGTTTTCTAGCCCCACAGCTTTTAATATCTCGCTGGCAAGGGTAATTACTTCCACATCCGCCCTAGGGTCATCACTTCCCAACAATTCGACCCCGATTTGATGAAACTGTCGCTGCCTACCCGCTTGCGGACGTTCATAACGAAACATCGGCCCCTTATACCAGAGTCTTTGTACTCCTCCGGCGGCCTGTAATTTGTGTTCAATATAGGCGCGAACGACCCCAGCCGTTCCCTCCGGTCGCAAAGTCAGGGAACGTTGACCGCGATCAAGGAAAGTGTACATTTCTTTACCCACCACGTCCGTCGCTTCCCCAATACCCCGTTCAAAAAGTTGCGTCTGTTCAAAAATGGGAGTTCGTATCTCTTGATACAGCGCAGTCCCTAAAATTCTGCTGGCAGTTTCCTCTAACCACTGCCAGTAACCGACCTCCGCCGGTAAAATATCTTTTGTGCCTCGGATTGCCTGGATTTCGCCCATAGTTCTCTGTATTTTTATCCCTATTTGAACAATCTTAAACCGCTTAGAGTCACTAATACCGTCGATCCTTCTTGACATCCTCGCCGCCCTAAAAGTGCGGCGATTCCTAAACCTCACGATTTAAGTTTCTGCTTCCACCACCGTCGCATACCACAGTTAAAAAACCATGTACTGTCTTACACAGAGTCCACAGACTTTCGCCCCATTTCAGAAGCCCGATTCCGTGTGTCCCACGGTACGTTGACCGCCTATAGCTTCTTGTACTTGTTGCGCGCGACTTTTTACCCGGCCAAGCTTTTCTGGTCGGAACCCCCTAAGCCGAGTTTTCAAGGTGCTGCGCCGTCCACTTGGTTTTCGAGACTGGCCTTTTAATTCTAACGTAAAGCCGCCGTTCTACGGCGGGGTTTCAGACCCAAAATTTCCGATGACCGATGACACCAAGAGGTAAAGTTATATCACCGGCAAAATTGGCTATTAGCAATATGCCGATAAACGCGAGGGCGAAAGTGATATTCTGTTTAACAATGCGATTGGCACGACGACCGAGGTTAATAGCGCTGGGAATTTTGGCTAAATTATCGGACATAAGGATAATATCGGCCGTTTCCAAGGCGACATCACTACCCGCTTTTCCCATGGCAATCCCCACATTAGCCATAGCTAAAGCGGGCGCGTCATTAATGCCATCTCCTACCATAGCGACAGTGTGATATTTTTCTTGCAGATTTTGGATAACGGTTAACTTATCTTCGGGCAGTAAATCAGCGTAAACCTCCTCAATGCCGAGTTTTTCAGCGACTTTATCGGCACTTTGTTGATTATCACCCGTAATTAAAACGATATGTTCGATACCGATCTTTTTTAGCTGCTTCACCAGATTAACTGCCGAGTCACGAAGGGTATCGGCCACAGCGATCGCACCGATTATTTGATTCTCTTGTACTACCCAAACTAGGGTTCTGCCTTCTTTTTGTAAACGCTCGCGGATAGCTAGGATATTCTGGTCAAGATCAGCAAGATGATCACGAATATAGGCAAAATTGCCCACAGATACCGACTTATCGGCAATTTTTCCCGTGATACCCCGTCCCGATACCGCTTGCACCTGATTAGCACTGAAGAAATTTATACCTGGACTTCCCCGTTGACAAAAAGCCATAAGCTGTGCTGTAGAAGGGATTAAAAGAATTTCCAGCGCCCCGTTACTGGGTACAAATTAGGGAAACTTCCAATAAATCTAACGCATGATTGTTGTAGAGAAGTCGGTCGAGTTATCTTAGAAAAACGATAACTTCCCTCTCTAATCGT
>NZ_JACJSW010000089.1:0-12054 GCF_014698375.1 Microcystis flos-aquae FACHB-1344
GCGTAAGGAATTCAGGATTTTGTGTCCAGTAGTCCATTAGTATTATATTGCTTTAACTCAGGCTCTGTAAGACTTTTAGCCATAGCTAGTATGTTTATACGGGGGAAGTTCAGAAATATAAAGATTTATTGAATTGTAGCTTTTAATACATTTGTAGGGGGGGGAGTGTGTATCCTTCGGCTATCTCCCTTTGGTCTTGGGTTGGGCTATTGCTTGATCTGAGCTATGAGGGAGACAATAATTTACAACTCATTTAGGCACACTTTATGAACCTTTTCAAGTCAAATAAATTAGTCGGCGTTGCAACTCTAGTTACTGCCACTTTTGCAGCTTTGAGCTTGGCTACAACAAACAAAGCAGGAGCAGTTAGCATACCTGTTTCTCAATGTTCTGACTTTTTACTAAATTGTAACTTTCAAGAAGATTCTCATGCTTTTTCTTTTGAAATTAACCCTCAACCGTTTTGGACGGAAACTGTCTGGGATATAAGAGATGATAATATAGACGGAACTATTAGTATTGATTTAAATGGGACTTATTGGAAAGGAACAGTCATTGTGGGAAATCCTAATAATAGTATAGAAGGAGTAAAAATTTTCTCCAATAACATTCGGCATGAAATTGGACCCCATACTGATGAGGATGTTAATCCAGGAGAAATTTTCTCTTTTACGCAATCCATCTTATCAACTGGAAAGGCAATAGTTGGTGGACCTCCTATATTAGTTGGCGATTTTCAAGCCACAAACCCAACTGTAGCCATAGTAAATCACGAACCTCATTTTGATTCTTATAAAGCATCGATAGAAATTTTAAAACCAATAGGTCCAAATTTAGAGTTACAGCAATGGAAGTTTAGCTTGAGTGGTGTGCATATTCCCGAACCCACCTCAACCCTCAGCCTCTTCGCTCTCGGTACTCTCGGCGCAGCTTCAACCCTCAAGCGCAAACTAAAACCCTGCCAATTCATCGAAAAAGAAACCACAAAAGTCGGCTAAATTGCCTCTAAAAATACCATAAATACCCCTTCATTCAATCTTGAGGGGGTTTATTTTTGGCATCTATTAATACTTCTAAAAACTGTCAAACTTATTAATGATGTCTTGAATTTGCTGCGCTGGGATGTCTGTTTGGTCAGATTTGGCATAGATGAGGAGCATCAAAACACAACTATTGTCTTTAAGTTGATAGATAACACGATAGCCGCTACTTTTGCCCTTTTGAATATCGCTGTTTTTGAGGCGAACTTTAAAGACAGTGTAGCCTATTCCTGGTATTTTATCGCCGATGAATTTGCCTATCTGAAGGTCATCAATTAGGGGTTGTATATCAGTACGAATGCTCCGATAGCGTTTGGCGAGGATGCGAAGTCGATCCTTGAATTGATCGGAGAAAAGAAGCTTAATGGGGGTAATTTTTTCAGTCATCTATGCCATCCCACAGTTCAGAGATGGGATGTACTTTGCCCTCTTTAGCTTGCTGAAGAGAAATACGAAGACTGGTGAGGATGAGTTCTTTTGGTTCGTCGTCGGGATCCGTGGGTGGAGTGAGGATATTACGCGATACTAGCAATTGGTAGAAATCATCGATCGCCATTCCCGTTAGTTCGGCTGCTTGTTCAAATTGAAGACGTTGCTGCTGATAAAGCATGATAGCGATTTCCGTGAGCATTTGAGCTTCAGTCATTTGTACTGTTTGCAGAAGTTCAGAGGGAAGGATGAGGCTCATAGAGGTTTCATTAAGTGGTGGTAACTTCATTGTATCGCCATTAAAAAGAAACCACAAAAGTAGGCTAAATTGCCTCTAAAAATACCATAAATACCCCTTCATTCAATCTTGAGGGGGTTTATTTTTTTCTTCATCAACAATCTGTAAAACACTGCTGTATAAAGGTGCAGCAACCCAAAATCCTGCTCGATCAATCAAAGCGTCTAGCAAGGGTTTCACCTCAGAGATTAACCGTCGATTCTTCGCCTCAACTAAAATGCCCAGAATTCCTGTGTATCGAAGATTAAGTCTAGCAGCAATTCTACGACCACGACGCTCATCAATCAAAACTTGATCTGCTCCCAACTCAAGTGCTAAAGCAATAGCCTCAGCTTCTCCCTTATCTAGTTCATCTGCAAGAGCTTCAATCACTGTGCGGTTAGTTACCGTTCGAGTTTGAATCCAATCTAAGGTTTGTACCTCTATTGAACCTGCTACCAGAAAATCAGGCTCAGTTAATTCTCGATAAACTGCTTCAGGAATAAAAACTATTTCGTAAAGTTGTTGTAGCAGATGAAGTTGATTAATGGCGGCAAGATTGTTGATAGGGGATGTATCACTGACAACAATCACAATCTTCCCATCTCCCGCAAGTTCTTAATATCCTGTTCAAAATCTTCGACATCGTAGTGTACCGGAATTTGACGACTTGCAAGTAGGTGTTGAAAAGCAATACGATTCATTCCTGCAAATCGACTCGCTTGAGCAAGGGTGAGCTTCTCTTTTTGAAAGAGCATGACCGCAATTTCCTGCCTCATCTCAGCTTCAGTCATGCGTGTGGCACTGAGAATTTCATCGGAGATATCAATACTCATGGCTATAACCCTATCTATCCTTTCCTATTGGAATAATATCATAACCCCCTTCATTTAGTCAGTTGAGGGGGTTTATTTTTTGCGTCTCTTCCTCTTACACATTTTACACATTAAGAATCGGTTTTATGCTATTGAGTTACCAAAGCTAATAGAAGAGGCTTTATTATCAGTTGCCAACTAAAACCCTCCCAATCCACCGAAAAAGAAACCACAAAAGTAGGCTAAATTGCCTCTAAAAATACCAGAAATGCCACTTCAATCAATCTTGAGGGGGTTTTATTGTATAATTGAAGGGTGAGTAAACTAGATCAAATTACACAATCTTGAGCTATAATCGGCAATGAGGTCGAATCCGAACAACGATCAGAAAAAACTCCTGATTGCTGAACTTAAAAAAGCAGCAATCAAACATACCCCAGAAAATATTATCATAATTACTCAAGATCCTAGCGGGAAAATTGTTTTTCTAGAAACTGGAAAAGCAGGTGACAAAGGTTCTGGATTGCTGCATATTCTAGAAAATCATCGAGAAGATTTTCTCCAGAGAGGTATTACTGAAGAACAAATTTCCGATTTAATTGTAACAGCTATTAGTGAGGGAAAAATTATTGGCATACAAGGAAAAAGTCGCATAATTTATAAAGTAGAAATCAATGGAATTATTCAGTATGTTTCTCTAGAAATTAGTCATAATGGTTACTTAGTGAGTGCTAATCCAACTCCAACTCGATTAATTAACAAACTTATTCAGGAATGATAGTTATGGCAATCAGAATCAAACTTTGGGCAGATTATGGAAGTTACCCACTTTGGGGAGTAGATGAAATTGATAACATTGCTCCTGAAGAATTGCCATTAAGTCAAGCAACTATTCAGCGTTTAAACGCATGGCAGGATACTTACGATAAGACTTTAAATCAAGACTATCCACCTTTATCAGATTTTCCTAATCAGCAAGCTGAAATGGATTTTAAACAAGAAGGAATTAGTTTATGGAAACAGTTACGTCTTGAACTGGCCCCGGATTATGAAGTTTTCTACCAAAATGAAGGTCAATTGTTCAGACATCCTAAGGAAATAACCACAAAATCTACAGTACAAAAAATAACAGTTTGAGTATCATCACCCTCGGCACTCTCGGCGCAGGTGCAACCCTTAAGCGCCAACTAAAACCCTCTAAATCCACTGAAAAAGAAACCACAAAAGTCGGCTAAATTGCCTCTAAAAATACCATCAATACTCCTTCAATCAATCTTGAGGGGGGTTTGTTTTTTTATATCTCTTTTTTGGCAATAGATGCTATAATGAAAGGCCACTCTTTAAGATTGCTTGATCGATCGTGGACTTTGAGATTATCAGCGATATTACGAATATCGAGATTATTGCCACAGGAACAGGAATTCGTAATCGGGAACGGTTGCAAAAACAGTATGGCAAAGGTAAATGGAGAAAATTAAAGGGCATAGCCCAAGTTCAGCTTGCCAATGGTATAGTAAGGTTAGCTGAAGTCCATTGGTAGGAAGCTCATGGCATCGGCAAAAAAGAATTTAAGCTCAAGCTACCGTTTCTAGATTGACCATGAAAATAGAGTCATCTCCAACAAATAAGTTCGCAGTTTGTCTCAATAATGAAGGCTACGAAGCTTCACTAGAAGTTGGCAAAATATACTGCGTTATCCCTGATGAGACCGCAGAAATAAACAGTCTAATTCGGGTTATTGATGAAAGTGGTGAGGATTACGCTTTTTCTGTGAATCGGTTTCATGCTATTGAGTTACCAAAGCCAATAGAAGAAGCTTTATTATCAGTTGCCAACTAAAACCTTCTCAATCCATCGAAAAAGAACCGACAAAATACGTTCTTTGTCCCCTTTCTCCTGTAAAGTTTCTTGATGGGTTTGTCTGAGTTTAGCCTGATTGATAATGATAGCGAGCTTGTAAAAAATAAACCTTATTTCCTGTGACTTTATAAACTAAACGATGCTCTAAATCGATCCGTCGTGACCAAGTGTCGGCAGCAATATACTTAAGAGGTTCGGGTTTACCCAATCCTGTAAACGGATCGCCATCCAAAATATCTGCTACTAAGTCTAAGATTTTATCGCCTTTTTTCGGTTCGTTCCGATACCACCAAGCTAAATCTGCTTTGAAATCAGGACTAAAAACGGGCAAATAACGATGAATAGGATTGTTTTGAGGTTTATCTGGCTTATTTTCTCTTTTAGGACTCAATTCCTAACTCCTCTTTCAATTCAGCTAATGTTTGAGGAGTTGCATCTTCTGTCTGGGTCCATGCTAAAGAGCGAAATAAGCGTTGGGCATTTTCTGGCGAGCGCAATAAATAAACACACTCTAATAAACTGGAAAGCTCATCTTCAGCAATTAAGGCCACATTTTTCTGATTGCGACGCTTAATGACGATAATTTGCGATTCGTCACACACCTGATCTAAGATACTGGCTAAATTCATTCTCGCCTGAGAGTAGGTGGTTTCTTTGCTTAACATGATTTTTAGGGGATACTTGTACGACCTTATTGTACAATTTCAAGCTCTTGAACTCCCCAAAAACCCCAAAATCCGAAGGGAGGAGAATGTAAAGATTTATAAAATTGTAGCTCAGGCTACAGCTTAGTTTAGTTTTGTGTGTACTCTATTGTCGTACAGCTTTGGTGTTGGGTTGGGCTGTTCCTTAGCCAAACCTAGAAAAGCCAACAGTTCCACCGATTCAGGGAGATGAACTGATTGGCCGGAGGGATATTAAGCTGTTGACTATCTGAATTGCTCGTTAAGACTGCAAGGGAGAAGGGAGCAGGGAGAGAAAGTTCGAGCATTTGTACTAAAAATTCCAATACGCAGTTTAAATTCAGCACAGCTTATCCCCAGTCTATCAGCTAGTTGGTGCGGGACGGGATTTTCTGAATCGACAACCCACAGAAGCCGCTATCTTATTTCCACAACAAGTTCCTTTCCTAAAGCTTTGACGTATTTTTCTAAAGTAGAAATACCGACAGATTCCACATTCTCTTCTAGGTTGAAAACTGTTGCTTTATCCCAATTTAACTTACGCGCTAATTCTTCCTGAGTCAGTCCAGCTTCTTCTCTTGCCTGTGCTAAGATAACTCCCAGCTTGAAACTGAGATAACCAGACTCGAAGCCTTGGCAAAATTGACTGTCAGTTTGTTTTCTCCTGTTAATATATTGTTCTACATCACTCATCGTCGAATCTCCTGTTTAAGTAGTCTCGTTTTCGTTGCTCTGCCAAATAAATCTCTTGAGATGGTGTTTTTTGAGTCTTTTTGGCAAATCCGTTCGTTAAAATAATTAAATCACTTTCTCCAAAAAAGCCCAGCAGACGGAATATATTATTGCCAATCTGAACCCTCACTTCCCAAATATCATCAGTATTGACTAATTTTTTCAGGTATTGACTCGGGACAGAATCTAACTCCTGAATTAAGCGTAACACCCACAACACTTTTTGAGCTTGTTTTCCAGACAGAGAATTTAAAAAATCTTCAACGGGGCTGGCTCCTGACTGGGTACGATAAAAAACAATCTCCTTCATATAATAATCAGTTTAAGAAAACATTTCAATATTTTAGTGATGCCATTTCATTGGGATTGTAGTGATTCCATATCGCCAGTCATTGGTTGTGCATTATCTTACATCTTCATTCAATAAGTAGTCGTGCCAAATAAATTTCCTAGTGAAGATGGGCACTCATGCAAGAGGTGGTTAGATATGTGGTAAGGATTCAGGTGCCTCAAATGCAGTCACAGAGCGGCTTCTCAAATCTCAGAACTCGCTAAACTAACAGTTTCATTCTCAATAAGCACGAAAATTAAGCCTTTCAGCGTTTCTTAATGAGAATGAGGATTTGTCCATAATTCGCCTAAATGCTTACACAGCATGGGTTTGACTGCTTTTTGTATGACCTGAATCCTTACGATATGTGTAATTAATTTTGCTTAGGTACTTAAAATTGTCAGAGTTGTGCAAGTGTCGGAATATTTTTCCCTGCTAAAACCGAACGAATGACACTAATTATAACAAAATAGAGAATCCGCAGCTCTCTTAGGTTTGGTGGGTAAAATGTATTCTGAGATACAGTCTTGGGGCAGTTGAGTCCCGTCAGTTAATATTGGTCCTTATTCTGGTTGTCCTCTAACTTCGGAAATCATCTGGGCGTTGAGGATGGGTTTCTTGGCGGGGAGTGGGAGGGGATGTCGCTATTGTCCAAGGTGGATAGCTGCCAGGGAGAGAAATATAAAGATTTATTAAATTGTAGCTTTTGATACAGTTGTGGGGGGGGGGGAGAAATTACAACCGGAATATGTAAACTAAATTGAATATCTGATGAATAACAAATTTACCCATAGTTTCTTGGGGGTCTTCGCCATCGCTACCCTAGGAACGGCAGTTTTACCAAATCAAGTTCAAGCTTCTACAATATTTCTAAACAGTGGCCAAGTGGGTCTAAATTCCGGAACACCGGGTCAAACAGATACCAACATTACCTACTGGACATTGGGAGCATCTGTAAATCCACTGTCACTAAATCCCTTCACTGCGGCCGATTTTGCCAAAGCGCAAGGGATAGGTTGTTCCGGCCTCGATATATGCGGTTCTGCCAAGGTAGTTGCACCTTTTCTCCCTCCTTGGGTTTGGATTCCTTCTCTCCCAAGCGCTCCCAATGCGCGATGGATTAACTGGCAGGTGGACCTGTCACCGAGTTTTTATGGTTCTCCAGCAGCTTCGGTGCTATATGCCTATCGTTTTAACGTACCTGAACCAACCATCAACAGCGCTGCGATCGAGATGTATTGGGCAGTAGATGATATTTTGGGAGAATACACTCCAGCGAACGCGAATGGCGGTCCACCACCATATTTTTCTGATCCCAACCCAATTGGAGTATATATTAACGGTAATCTTCTTAGTAGTAGTTTCAGCGGTGCGGGCCGTAATCCAGAATATTCTGCTTCTCAATCTGGAATTGAGGGTTTGTTAAACCCAGGACAAAACTGGCTTTATGTTTACCAAAGAGATGCTGGCGGTGCGTATAGCGGTACTATTTTCGGCGCACATATCAGTGTTAATGTTCCTGAACCCAATTCTCTTATTGGTCTTGCAGTCCTCAGCACACTCGGTGCAGCTTCAACCCTCAAGCGCCAACTAAAACCCTCTAAATCCACTGAAAAAGAAACCACAAAAGTAGGCTAAATTGCTTAGTAAAATACCATAAATGCCCAGGGTAAGCGCATCTTAACAATTCTTGACAAAATCAACTTTATGTGATTTGCTTACCCAGAGAGCGATTCAGGCATATTTGAGGAGAATTGGCCATCTCAATTGTTAAGCAAAAATCGACCAAATGTGAATATTTCGTAACTATTCTGATTGACTGGTATCACTTGAAATGCCCACACAGCAAGCGGTTCACAAAATTGGCTAATTGTCAATAGCGTTTGAGATGCTCTCACCCTGCATAAATGCCCCCTTCAATCAATCTTGAGGGGGTTTATTTTTGGCATCTATTAATACTTCTAAAAACTGTCAAACTTATTAATGATGTCTTGAATTTGCTGCGCCGGGATGTCTGTTTGGTCAGATTTGGCATAGATGAGGAGCATCAAAACACAACTATTGTCTTTAAGTTGATAGATAACACGATAGCCGCTACTTTTGCCCTTTTGAATATCACTGTTTTTGAGGCGAACTTTAAAGACAGTCTAGCCTATTCCTGGTATTTGATCGCCGATGAATTTGCCTATCTGAAGGTCATCAATTAGGGGTTGTAGGTCAGTACGAATGCTCCGATAGCGTTTGGCGAGGATGCGAAGTCGATCCTTGAATTGATCAGAGAAAAGAAGCTTAATGGGGGTAATTTTTTCAGTCATCTATGCCATCCCACAGTTCAGAGATGGGATGTACTTGGCCCTCTTTAGCTTGCTGAAGAGAAATACGAAGACTGGTGAGGATGAGTTCTTTTGGTTCGTCGTCGGGGTCCGTGGGTGGAGTGAGGATATTACGCGATACTAGCAATTGGTAGAAATCATCGATCGCCATTCCCGTTAGTTCGGCTGCTTGTTCAAATTGAAGACGTTGCTGCTGATAAAGCATGATAGCGATTTCCGTGAGCATTTGAGCTTCAGTCATTTGTACTGTTTGCAGAAGTTCAGAGGGAAGGATGAGGCTCATAGAGGTTTCATTAAGTGGTGGTAACTTCATTGTATCGCCATTAAAAAGAAACCACAAAAGTAGGCTAAATTGCCTCTAAAAATACCATAAATACCCCTTCATTCAATCTTGAGGGGGTTTATTTTTTTGCCTGTGTTTCCACATATTCTCGCAGGGCGCGATTAATACTGGTCTGATACCCCTCTTCTTGTGTGGCCTGGGTTTTGAACCAGTCTATCAGGTCAGCATCAAGGCTTAGAGTGATCTGCTGTTTGAGCGGACGATAAAATACACCACGCTGGGCCCTGCTCCAATCTCCCGTAGCCTCCGGGATCAAATCCGTGCGGATAGGCTCTTGTGACACGGCTAGAGCGTCAATTTCAGCCTGTATCTCTGGCGGTACTCGATTAGAATCTCCCTTCTTCATAAGCCCTCCTTTCATGGGCTGTTGCCCTGCGTGCGCTAATAATTCGTCCCGTTTCCTCTCCTGTCACTGAATTAGACTCCGGCCAAGTATGCACCACAAATACAGTCAGTTTACCGATCAGTCCGATAGTCTGCCAGCGTTCTTCCTCTGGGCATGGATCAGGACGGCTGACAGCGAGAGGATCGGCAAAAACATATTGAGCGGCTTCAAAGCTCAAGCCGTGATCGCGCTTGTTTGTCCGATTTTTGTTGTCGTCCCATGTCCACTTCAATTTTACTCTCCAAATGTAGCTATATTATGGTTACTACATTAATTTTTATCAACATTGTATTTGCGCTAACGCAATCGCAATAAAATTTACCCCTGTCGGGATCATAACATTATCCAGATATAATGCCAGTATCACTACCGATTTAGCAGCAAGAGCAAGCTCAACAAATTACTCATCATCAAAAGATAATAGTTTGAGCGGTATGTGTTAATTATCATCCCTTTCGGCTCCGGCGCAGCTTCAGCCCTCAAACGCCAACTAAAACCCTCTAAATCCGAAGAAAAAGAAACCACAAAAGTCGGCTAAATTGCCTCTAAAAATACCATAAATGCCCCTTAAATCAATCTTGAGGGGGTTTATTTTTTCCTTTCGCTTATTAAACAACTATCACCTCGTTGCTAGGGTCTCCCTGGCAACGCATTTCCAGAGGTTCTACCTTGGCACGAGACAAAGCATTGATGATCACACAAGGTCGAGAAGAGCCAAATAGCCAATTTAGTGCCAAAATTAGGAGTAGTTTATTCTTCTATACCAGTTAAAAATATGCAAGTTAAAGAGCTAACCGTTGAAGAACTCAAGCTCCTCATTCAAGAAACTGTTGCCGAAACTATCCAATCTATCTTACTCGATCCTGACCAAGACAAAGAAGTCAAACCTGAAGTTAAGCAACAACTTCTTGACTCTCTAAGACGGACTGAAATAGGAGAAAAGGGGGTTTCAGCCGAGGAAGTAGCCAAAAAATTAGGATTAAACTGGTAATGGCTTACTTGGTAGAATTTAGCCGTGAAGCAATCGCTGATTTAGAAGCACTCGCTCCTATCATTCAAGAGCGAATTTTGCGGAAAGTTCGCTGGTTGTCGGATAATTTTGAAAATGTTAGTCCTCAAGCTTTAAGTGCTAATTTGAGTGGTCTTTTCAAGCTTCGAGTCGGTGACTATAGAATTATCTATTCTTTTGCACCCGAAGCAGAACGCATTACCATCCACAAGGTTGGACATCGCCGAGATATCTACAGTTGATAAAATACTGTGTTTGAGAGTAAGTGGTTTCTTTGCTTAACATGATTTTTAAGGGATACTTGTACAACCTTATTGTACAATTTCAAGCTCTTGAAGTCCCCAAAAACCCCAAAATCTCGATCGCTAAGCTAGGGAGAGGAATGTAAAGATTTATTAAATTGTAGCTTTTAATACAGTTGTGGGGGGGGGAGTGTGTATTGTTCTACTATCCGCCTTTAGTGTTGGGTTGGGTTGTTGCTTCACCTAGCTGCGAGGGGGCGAACGCACCTTGAGGAGATACATTGATGAAAACAAGTGTAATATACATGACGGCTGTATTAACTTTATTGGGACTAACTGTGTCTCGACCCGTAGAATCAACAGGAGGCTCTAAAGTAGAGTCTAACCCTAAAAAATTTAACTTAAGTGAGAACAAAGACTTTTTAATAGCTCAATCTGGTCGAGTATATAGGTGTATTAATCGAAGTAACGAAACCTATATAGTGCCAGCTATGACTGGTGCATATGTACAAGGATCAGTTTGTTTTATCCCCGTGAAATCAGGAAGATGTATGGAAAAAACTGTTTTTCATAAAGCTTTTGAACCTTGTCGTACAAGTACAGGGGATAGGAGATATTATTGGATCGCTGCTTTCGGTGGTGAGACACCTTTCATCATATATTAATTTAACTCACTTTCCGCACTTCTTAACATTCAATTGATAATTTTTAGTGATATATTGCCTAAAACCCATTGCCAGACTCGTAGGTTGGGTTGACGCAAGGAAACCCAACAACTTCCTGGAATATTTTCACAATTTTTGTTGGGTTTCGCCTTTTGAGCCGATGGGTAATACCAGAGCAATAATGATAGCTCAACCCAACCTACGGCTCGATTAATTAACAAACTGATTCAGGAATGATAGTTATGGCAATCAGAATCAAACTTTGGGCAGATTATGGAAGTTACCCACTTTGGGGAGTAGATGAAATTGATAACATTGCTCCTGAAGAATTGCCATTAAGTCAAGCAACTATTCAGCGTTTAAACCCATGGCAGGATACTTACGATAAGACTTTAAATCAAGACTATCCACCTTTATCAGATTTTCCTAATCAGCAAGCTGAAATGGATTTTAAACAAGAAGGAATTAGTTTATGGAAACAGTTATGTCTTGAACTGGCCCCAGATTATGAAGTTTTCTACCAAAATGAAGGTCAATTGTTCAGACATCCTAAGGAAATAACCACAAAATCTACAGTACAAAAAATAACAGTTTGAGTATCATCACCTTCGGCTCTAGCGCAGCTTCAACCCTTAAGCGCAAACTAAAACCCTCTAAATCCACCGAAAAAGAAACCACAAAAGTAGGCTAAATTGCCTCTAAAAATACCATAAATGCCCCTTCATTCAATCTTGAGGGGGTTTATTTTTTTCCTTTCGCTTATCAAACAACTATTCAGCCTCTGTTTCGCTTTCTAACTGGACTTCCCCCATACAGAAATACTAAAAAATCAACAAAACCCTTACTGCAGGTCGCTTCTCAGAAAAAATTGAAAAGACGCTACTGGGTACATTTTCCCCTTGAAAATGGC
>NZ_JACJSW010000009.1:0-5640 GCF_014698375.1 Microcystis flos-aquae FACHB-1344
TTATCATTTTCGTTATTTAGGTCATATATGGTAAATATGACTTATCTTTTTTGGGAGTCTGTGTCTGTATTCCATGCTACATAAGCTTTTCAGCTGGCTTGTCCCCCTGTCAGTCTGATTGGAAATGGTTTTTCCTTCCTGTTCTGATCATCTGGTTTCTATTTTTATTGTCTGTCTCAGTTTTTGATATCCACAATTTGGGGGTTAAGTTAATAAATAAAATTAAAAAGTCATTTATTTGCCGATTTTTACATATGTTTTGGTTTACGTTGTTTGTGTTGATTCCCTCGTATTTAGCATTAGCTTCACTAATTATTATAGTTTTTCTTATAAACTACTGGCTTGAATCTGGTGATCTTGATTTTCCCTATTTCTCTTATATCTCTGATTATATCTCTGAATTATTCTTTTTACTCTTATCTGGTTTCTTTTTAGTCTTAGCTGTTTTATCTTTTATTTTTTGGGGAATATTACTCCTCACGAAAAGCAAGATTGCCGAGACCAAACAGCAAGCTTTTGAGACTCAAAAAATTAAATCTCAATATTCTGGATTTCGCGATCTAGCGGTCTCCTTCAGATGTATAGATAGTACCAACTTTGGGCAAGCAAATTTAATAGAAGCTGACTTCGGCAATTCTGATGTTACAGGTGTTAATTTTCGTGGAGCGAGATTGAAGCGCACGATTTGGACTAAGGCGAAAGGACTAGAGTGTGCTGCCATCGGCAATAGTTATTTGAAATATCCGAAGGTGCGAAATTGGGTTGTTCGAGTGGGGAATGATAAAATAGTAGGCGGAGATATTAGAAATGGCAACTAGAGCAAAAAACTTTGATTCTCTAAATCTGAGTGGGGTAAATCTGTCAGGATTAAATTTGACAGGCGCTAGCTTTCGTAATGCTAATCTTCGGTTTGTTGATTTGAGTAATGCCACGCTAGATAGAGCTGATTTTACGGATGCCGATTTGACGCGGGCTAACTTGGCAGGAGCGCAGCTAAATGGCGCTAATTTCACCGATGCCGATTTATCCCAAGCTAATTTGCAAGGGAGTCAATTGTGCGATGCTATCTTAGAGCGCGCCTGTTTACAAGGTGCTGATCTAAATGGAGCTAATCTTACAAATGCCAACACCTGCAATTGGAAAATTAGCCGCTCGACAATCATTCAAGAAATATCTGATGCTGAAAAAGACAAATCGGAACAGCAATGGAAAAAGATCGACACTACCCTAGATGAACTCTACCAACTCAAAGGGATGGCTAACCGGGAAACCTGGAATGAACAATTTTTTCAAAAAGCCAAGGATCTCGAACTTCCACCCCCCATTTACAATCACCTGTTTGATAAATACTACGAGCATCGCCTTTTCCAAGAATCTCGACGTTCCTTACGGGTTTACTTGCTGCAGAACTTGGGGTTTATGAAATTAGAACGCGCGATCGAATCTCTAAACTATTCTATTGCTCACCTGGATATTTTTCCGATTTTGGACAAGTTACAGACGCTGTCGATTATCGGTGCTTTAGTTCTTTTGATTAATGGATTAATTAAAGTTGACTATGAATCTCGGTATCGCGCTTGGGAAATTATTAACTCCGATAAAACAAAAAATCAAATTTATGGTGCTAATCGTCTGGGATTGGAAAGACTAGCCAAAGAAGGCGACGGTTTGGAGAGGATACAGGCACCAGGTGCCAACTTGAGCGGTATCAACCTGCGGAAGGCCAATTTAAAAAACGCTAATTTAAGCAAGGCCATACTGAGTGAGGCTGACTTGAGAGATAGTGATCTAAGTGGGGCTGACCTAAGTGGTAGTAATCTGAGTGAGGCGAAGCTGAGGGGGGCGAAGCTGAGGGGGGCGAAGCTGAGGGGGGTTGACCTGAGAAACGTTGACCTGAAAGGGGTTAATGTTGACCTGAGTGGGGCTGTCCTGAGTGGGGCTGTCCTGAAAGAGGATAAGGTTGACCTGCATAGTTGGAATCTGACAGGGGTTAACCTGAGTGGGGTTGACCTGCGTAGTTGGGATCTGAGAGGGATTAACCTCAGTGGTGTTCAACTGAGTGGGGCTAACCTCAGTGGTGTTCAACTGGGAAAACCCGATAAAAAAAGCCCTAAAACAAATGAAACAACCAATAAATTGTTAGGTAAAGAGAAAGGGAAAAGCACTGACCTGAGTAAGGCTAACCTGACGAATGCTAATCTGACGAATGCTAATCTCAATGATGCAGAAAATCTTGACAAGGTGAAGTCTTGGAAATTGACTAACCTTAGTGGAGCAGACCTCAGCAAATTTAAGGAGACGAAGTTACAAGATTTGAAATTTACGGGAGCTTTCTACCTTGATGGGCAAAAGCCTTCTCTTCCAGGAAAATTGACACCTGAAGACCTCGGAATTCAGCCCATTGAGAAGATTAAGGACTTGCAGGGCGTTAATTTGAGTGGTATTGATTTGAGTGGTATTGATTTGAGTGGTAAAAATATGATTAAGGCTGATCTGAGGAAGATCAATTTGAGTGGTGCTAATTTGAGTGGTACCAATTTGAGTGGTGCTAATTTGAAGGGTGCTAAGTATTCTACGAAAACAAAGTTTCCCCAGAGATTTAAGCCACAAGCTGAAGAGATGGTTGAAATTAAGTAAGCTACATAGAACACAAATTTCCGATGAAAAGAACACATTAACGATAAATACATTTTCGAGGAAGCTGTCAGGAATACCGGGGTTTTCACCACAAGTACGGGAGAGCCTGGCTCTTCCGGGTTTCGTGTGGGGGCGCGAAGCGCCCCCACACGAAACCCAAGGTGAAGTCAAGCCATAGTCAAGCCATCTGTATTCCTCTCGAACACTTGTCACACACAAACCAGAAGAGCCAGAGCCTTACTTATTGTGATCAAAAACGCCGTTCAATTGGGGAAATGCGGAAATACTCGTGGTACAAATTTAATGAGTCTCAAGCCTAATTTTGAAAAAACTTTGGGTACTGTTCGACAAGGAAAAACCGAACCGCTTGAATCAGTGCGATCGCCGCTCTTGTAGGGTGCGTTAACAACGTGTAACGCACCTCTTTGACGATAAAGGATCTAATTAACATTTTTTTGACCACTTTTTAGCTGATAATAATTCTAAACGTTTGTAAATCAGAGGATTCGTATTCTAATATACAGTTTACACCAAGAAGTCGGGAGAGCCTAAATTCGGTCAAAAAATTAACGCAGTAGCGTTTCTGTAAAGATAAGGTAAAAGATTGTAGCATTAACGGTGAAAGTTTCACTGTCAAATACGGGTGCGTCTGAAATGAACAAGTCAGTGATTATTAATCTAGGCAGTGGGAATTTGTATCAAGGATTTCCGCGAGTTACCGTTCAATTATGGACGGATGGCAATCCGCGGCCAGAGCAATTTATCGGCACGTTGCCCGCCGCACCCGCTTTAGTGGAACTGTATCGGAATTGGCAGCTTGTTTATCGGGGACTATGCGATCGCCTTGGACGCAGCGAAACTGAACGCATTACGGGCGGACAACGCCATCCCATAATATCCCAACCAGGACATCTATCTTCAGCTTCTCTCGTAGAAGTTGGTGAACTAGAAATCAGTGAAGCAGGCATTACCAATATTTCTCAGGTCAGTTTTGATGAGTTGTGCCAGCAGCTACAGGCAAGCATCAATACTTGGCTGAAATCAGAGGGTTTTCTCCCCATTGAACTGCAACTGCGATCGCGACTCGACTCATCCGCTCCCATCCGAGTCATTATTGAAACTAACGATCTGGAATTGCGCTCTCTTCCTTGGCATCGCTGGCATTTCTTTGAGGATTATCCCCAAGCGGAAATGGCGTTGAGTCAACCAGAGTACCACTATCGAAATGTTCTGAAGTCAGCAAAAACTGAGCAGAAAGTCAGGATTTTAGCAGTCTTAGGCAATAGCTCTGGCATTGATTTAGCCACAGAAACCCGCTTACTTCAGCGGTTGCAGGATGGGTCAGTTAAGTTCCTGGCCAACCCCTCACGCCAGGAGTTCAATACTCAATTATGGCAGCCTGAAGGGTGGGACATCCTGTTTTTTGCCGGTCACAGTCAAACCCAGGGACAAACGGGTCGAATATATATTAATGAGAATTCAACCCACAATAGTTTGACGATATCACAGTTAGAAGAGGCACTGAAAACCGCGATCGAGAAGGGTTTAAAGCTGGCTATTTTTAATTCTTGCGATGGCTTAGGCTTGGCACAAGCACTGGAGAAACTACACATTCCCACCGTGATTGTCATGCGCGAACCGATTCCCAATCGGGTGGCACAAGAGTTCTTTCAGCAGTTTCTGACAGCATTTGCGATCGAGCAATTGCCGCTTTATCTTGCCGTTCAGCAAGCGCGTCGAAAGCTCCAAGGATTAGAAGATGATTTTCCAGCAGCGTCTTGGTTGCCCGTGATTTGCCAAAATCTAGCCGTTGAACCTCCCACTTGGATTCAGCTTGGAGGAACGCCAACCTGTCCCTATCGCGGTCTATTTGCCTTTCGGGAGGAAGATGCTCGGTTCTTCTTTGGGCGGGAGCAGGTAACTCAGGCACTGCTGGCGGCGGTCAAACAAAAGCCATTGGTGGCGGTGATTGGTGCTTCTGGCAGTGGCAAATCATCCGTCGTCTTTGCGGGATTAGTGCCGCGCTTGCGTCAGGAATTAGGCAGTAGCGGCATGAAAGAACAAGGCTCGCCGTCTGTACAGATTGTTTCGTTTCGCCCAGGGAATAATCCGTTTGAAGCCTTAGCAACTGGGTTGGCGCAGTGTCCTGCGATCGCTAAATTTGTCTCTCTACATCAGCCCCAACAGGGGTGTGGCGATGCTCTCCCAGAAGGTCAAAGCGACAGTTTCGCTAACGCAGTAGAACTAGAGCGGCTCTTGCGGCAAGACGACCAGGGATTATCCCACCTCATCGAGTGGGTTAAACAGCAGAATTCAGGGATGCGCCTGATTTTGATCGCCGATCAATTTGAAGAACTCTATACCCTTTGTCCAGAGTCAGAGCGACAGACTTTTTTGGATACTGTACTAAATGCCGTGAAATTTGCTCCAGGGTTCACCCTGATTCTGACCCTACGAGCAGACTTTTGCGGCTATGCCCTGGCTTACCGCCCCTTGAGTGATGCCTTGCAAGGTGCCATTCAGGTTTTGGGGCCGATGAACCGGGAAGAATTGCCAGCCGCGATCGCCAAGCCCGCCGCCCAAATGCAAGTGAAATTAGAGGATGGATTAATCCAGAAGCTGATCCATGCCATGAACGAGCAGCCAGGGCGTTTGCCCTTGTTGGAATTTGCCCTCACGCAATTGTGGTCAAACCAGCGAGATGGATGGCTAACCAATCAGGCTTATGACCAGATTGGCGGCGTAGAAGCAGCACTGGCCAATCACGCAGAATTCGTATACGCTCAACTGAACGAAGAGGATCGACAGCGATCGCAACGGGTATTTATACTTTAGACGTTCATAATCTGAGATTTATTAAACTTCTGAAATCGTAGAGTCAGCAAGGAACCCAGTTCTTTTTTATGTTTCAGATGGGCATCATTCAGACATTCATAAATAGCTGAAGAAAAGTCAGAAAAGTTCTCATAATATTTACCATATAAACATTTCTTTTTGACAAAT
>NZ_JACJSW010000090.1:0-41058 GCF_014698375.1 Microcystis flos-aquae FACHB-1344
GCTTCTTTAAACTTATTGTATAATCTGAGTAGAAATTTAGAAGCGTTATCGAAAAAAACACAGGAGGATAGGGAGTTTATTATGCGTTTAGCTCCACTTTACCAACAGGATAGAGAACAAGCGGTTCAAGAGGGACTGAAAAGAGGACTACAGCAAGGTGTACAGCAGGGTCTTGAACAGGGTAGAATTCAAGAAGCAAATCTTGTTATTAGACTTCTTCAACGACGTTTCGGGGAAATACCGCAAAATCTAGAAGAAACCATCCGTAATCTTCCTGTGGAGCGCTTAGAAGACTTAGGACTCGCTTTATTAGACTTTGACACTTTGACGGATTTAGATAACTGGTTGCATCCGTGAGCAATGGCGATCATCTCATTCAACCTTGATTATTCTATAGTTAAGGGGTCCACATCGATCGCCATACTTACCTTGGGTAAAACTAAGCTTTTCAAAGGACGCAAAATACCACCGATATCCGCCTTTTCTCCTGATAATTTTAACAGAATTTGCCAGCGATAACGGTTAGCCACGCGCATAATTGTTGCGGGTGCAGGTCCCAAAATATCCCAATCGGAACCCAAATTATTAACACATTCCTCTGCGACATTTTCGGCACTTTTCTGGACTGCTTCCCCATCTAAACCACTAAAGCGAATTAAGACTAAACTGCCGTAGGGAGGATAATTTAAACTCTCTCTGTGCATTAATTCCGTCTCGACAAAACCCTCATAATCGTGGGTTTGCACTGCTCTAATCACGGGATGTTCAGGGGTATAGGTTTGGATAATTACCTTTCCTTCTCTTTCTCCCCTTCCTGCTCTCCCTGCTACTTGGGTGAGGGTTTGAAAAGCGCGTTCGGAGGCGCGATAATCGGAGTGATAAAGTAAACCATCGGCAGCCATAATTCCCACTAGGGTAACTCGCTCGATATCTAATCCTTTGGTGAGCATTTGGGTTCCGACTAAGACATCGAATTCACCATCAGTAAATAGTTTTAATAGTTCCCGGGGAGCATTTTTGTTGCGGGTGGTATCACTATCAAAACGCAAGCAGCGCAAATCAGGAAATTCTTTGCTTAATTCTTGGGTGACTCGCTGAGTGCCAGTACCGAAAAATTTTAGATAGGGAGAACCACATTCAGGACATTGTTTCGGATGAATGCGACCATAGTTGCAGTAGTGACAGCGGAGTAATTCTTGCGCTCCCGGTTCGGTGTGGTGGTAGGAGAGAGAGACATCACAGTGGGGACATTCCAGCACATAACCGCAACTTCTGCAAGATACAAAAGTACTATGTCCCCGACGACTGACGAATAAAATTGCCTGTTCTCCCTTGTCGCGCAGGGTTTCCAGAGATGAACGCAGGGATTGACTAAACAGGGAACGATTGCCTCGTTGCAATTCCCGTCGCATATCGACGATTTCCACCCGGGGTAAGGGGCGATTTTGGATGCGATCGGGCAAAGATAGGTAAAGACTAGGATTAACTTGGGATTCTAGCCATGTTTCTAGGGATGGTGTGGCCGAGCCTAAAATTACGGGACAATGGTTTAATTGAGCGCACCATTTAGCCACGGTACGCGCGTGATAGGTGGGGAGTAATTGGGTTTGTTTAAAGCTGCTATCGTGTTCTTCATCGAGGATAATCATGCCTAGGTGGGGTAAAGGGGCAAAAATCGCCGATCGCGTCCCGATAATGACTTGCGGGGTTCCTGTCAACATCTGTCGCCAGGTATCGTATCTTTCTCCTTCCGAGAGGGCGCTATGATAAACATAGACTCGATCGCCAAAACGGGCCACAAAGCGATCGGTTAGTTGCGGTGTTAATCCAATTTCGGGGACTAAAACCAAGGCAGATTTACCCGCTGCTAAGACAGGTGCGATCGCCTGTAGATAGACTTCTGTTTTACCCGATCCCGTCACTCCGTGTAAGAGGACGCTTTCACCACCTTTCAGGGTTTGAATGGCTTCTAGGGCTTGTTTTTGACTAGAAGTGAGTGTTTTTGGTTGATCCCTGCTCATAATCGCCGAGGATAAGCGCAGAAATTCCCGGTCCTCAATCACCACATAACCCTTGTCAATTAGTGGTTTAAAATGTTTTGTCCCCGCAAGTTGTGCCAATTCTGGCAGCCACATTTCTCCACCCTGGTGGCGTAAAATTTCGACAATTTTGCGCTGATTTTCGGTTAAATCAGCAGGAAAGTCGGTTATTAGCAGGGTAATGGCTTTTTTTTGTTTAATATTGGGACTTTTGGGTGCTTCTAGATAACTTTCCACCCAACCGCGCTTAACTAAGTCTCGAATACCGTAATTAGCATTTTTGACTTTTTCTTGCAGGTATTTCGCCGAATAATCGCCTTCTTTTTGATTCTTGAGCAGGGATAAAATCTGACGGGAGAGGGGAGTACAAAAAACTTCCCCACCGGGGGGAATAGCTTCTGGTTTTAATCTGATGCGACGTTGGGAACTTCGCAGTAAACCCTTAGGTAAAGCGACGCGAACAACGGTGATTAAATCCGTCGCGTAGTATTGGGCGATTTTCGTCAATAACTGCCAATAATTATCGGGGAAAAAGCCCTTAGCAATCACATCTTCCACGGGACGAATTTGATTTTCTTCTAGTCCTGCGGGCAAATTTTCGAGAAATCTAAGAGCAATTCCCCCAATTACCTGAGAACCGAAGGGAACGCTTAAAATATCGCCAATTTCTACCGTTAAATCCGGGGGGACACTATAGGTTAATATTTGCTGATCCTCTTGACTATCTCTAGGATAAGGGCGATCGACCAAAACCTCTAACCACGGTTGCCCAGTTGTGGTTAATTGGTAAGGTGTGCGAGGTTCCGCTACAGTTAGAGTAGCACAGCGATCGAGCATGGTTATCAGTTATCAGTGGGAAGTGGCAAGTGGCAAGTGGCAAGTGGGGAGAATGAGGTATTTAAATTATAGTTTAAAGCTTGAGGGGAATAAAAATAGCTAATTTTCTCTAAAAACAGTTTAAATATTGCTTTTTTGCCCACAAATTTTGATTTTTAACTCTTGCAGTCTCCCCAAAAGAATTTTTGGCCACCCTTAAGCATTGATAAAGTTAATGATAATTATTGACTATTAGCTATTGAATCAAAGCATAGTTAGTCAAAACTTGAGAATAGTTCTCAATAAAAAAAGCGAAGAATAGTCATAAAAAGCTGACTGCTATCTTGATTGTTAAGAAGCGTGATCTTTATCTAGTCAAATACCAAAAACCTTAGTTAGAGTGTATGAGTAGAAACACAAAAAGCTTCTCCTATTCACCAGAAAATCTTATTGTCTGGTTCGGCGATTTGTAACCATCGACACAGAATCGCGCAATTGTATCCCAGAAATGGCCGCCATTAATTAAGAAAACGTTTAAAAAATCTGCTCCCCGAAAATTCAATGTAACAATCAGCCCATTGGGAGAAATTGAGTTTTTCCCTGCTATTATAATCCCACTCCATCCATAACTGCTTATGAAAATCTCTAAACTAGCCTCTGATGATAATTTTAATCAAATCATTGCCCTGGAGACAAATCCTTTAGAACTAGACAGCGTGGATTTTGCTGAAAGAACTGACGAAGATCTGACTGAACCTTTACCGGAAACCCTAAAAACCACTCGTAAGGGTAGTGGAACTGGATACGATAAAGGCAGCAATGAAGATACTGTTGGGGCATTTTTTAAAGAAATGGCGCGTTATCCCCTGCTTAATGCGGAAGAAGAAATTGAATTAGCCTACTCGGTTAAGTTTCTGATGGAAGCGGAAGAAGTGCGCCAAAAACTACAAGAAAATTTACATCGTCCCCCGACGAAAACGGAATGGGCAAGCGCTTTACAATTAGATAATGAACGTCAACTGGAAAACCGTCTTTATCGCGGACGAACAGCTAAACGGAAAATGATTCGTTCTAATTTGCGCTTAGTGGTTTCTATCGCTAAACGCTATTTAAATCGCGGGGTTCCTTTCTTAGATTTAATTCAAGAAGGTGCGATCGGACTCAACCGTGCGGCCGAAAAATTCGATCCCAATAAAGGTTATAAATTCTCTACCTATGCTTATTGGTGGATTCGACAAGCAATCACCCGCACCATTGCTAACGATGCGCGGACAATTCGTTTACCGATTCACATTGTTGAAAAACTCAATAAACTCAAAAAAGCGCAGCGCATTCTCAAGCAAGATTTACAGCGCAATCCCAATGAACGGGAACTTGCGGAAGCGTTGGAAACGACTCCCGAACAATTGCGGCAATTATTACAATTGCGTCGTCAATCTCTCTCTTTAAATCATCGTGTAGGGAAAGGAGAAGATACGGAATTAGTGGATCTGTTGGAAGATGATGATCTACA
Organism: Microcystis flos-aquae FACHB-1344; assembly: GCF_014698375.1. Taxonomy (NCBI): domain Bacteria; kingdom Bacillati; phylum Cyanobacteriota; class Cyanophyceae; order Chroococcales; family Microcystaceae; genus Microcystis; species Microcystis flos-aquae. The sequence goes on from NZ_JACJSW010000090.1 coordinate 4,369, forward strand.
ACTTCCCGAAGATAAAATGAATGAGATGATGATGCGTCAAGAAATTTTCGCAGTTTTAAGTGATGTTCTCACGGAACGGGAAAAAGATGTTATCTCCCTCCGTTATGGTTTAGCTACCAGTCAACCCTATACCCTAGAGGAAGTGGGGGGAATGTTCAATTTATCTCGGGAACGAGTACGTCAAATTCAAACTAAAGCGATGCGAAAATTGCGTCGTCCTCAAGTCGCGCGTCGTCTGAAAGGATGGTTACATTAATAATTTTTTCTAACTCGTTCTCTCCTCTCTCCTTTTTCCTGGAGAGCTTTTTTTGTCGATATTTAGCTTAAAATTAAGGTAAAGTTGATTTTCTCAGTAGATAGTCATAATACCTATGAACCGACATCTCCAACGGAAAGTGAAAACGGGAAAATATCAATCTCCCCAAGAAGTCATCGACTTTGCTTTGCAGTTACTCGATGAATACGAACAAATAACTGATGCGGAATGGAGAGAAGATATTCGGCAAAAAATAGATAAAGCTATCGGGAGCATCAGAAAATCATCCTCTCATAGATGGAGAAACTTTTGTCACTGAAATTATCCATCGTTTTCAAACCATGGGAGATTAATCTAAGATGGGTCGTTATGTCATAAATATACTAGCTAGTCAGGATCTGAATACAATAGCTGATTACTTTGCTAGTAATAATGTGGAAGCTGGTGAGATTTTTTTTTAAGAATTTAATCGCAAGTGTCAGCAATTAGTTTTATTCCCCCAAAGTGGTAAAAGCTATGCTTATATCCCTAAGGATTTAAGAGAATTATCCTTAAAAAACTATATTGTTTTTTATCGTGTCTTAGGAGAAGATATTGAAATTCTTAGAGTTATTAGTGGTCGTCGTAATTTCTCAGCTATTTTTTCTAGTTCTGAATAATTTTAAATTAATTCAATATGTCCAAAAACTCTTGGTTAATTCCCGATGATATTTATTTTCTCAACCATGGTTCCTATGGTGCAACCCCTAGAATAGTCTTGGATTATCAGCAACAATTGCGGGAACGAATGGAAAGGCAACCTTTAGCATTTTTGGGGAGAGAATTAGAGGGTTTATTAGATATTGCTAGGCAAAAATTAGCAGATTTAGTCGGTGTCAATAGCGATGATTTAGTCTTTGTTCCCAATGCAACCACAGCAGTGAATGCGGTATTAAATTCCTTAATTTTTCAGGAAAATGAGGAAATTCTGATCACCGATCAGACCTATAATGCTTGTGCTAATGCAGTTAAACATATAGCTAAAAGATGGGGTTTAAAGGTAATTATCGCTAAAATTCCCTTTCCCGTGCAGTCCCCTTTAGAAATTAGTCAAGCAATTTTAGCATCAGTTTCTCCCCGGACAAAATTAGTAGTTTTAGATCATGTCACCAGTCCCACGGCCCTAATTTGGCCAATCGCAGAAATTGTGCAAGAATTAAATAATCGGGGCATTGATACTCTCATCGATGGCGCTCATGCTTTAGGTTTTTTACCCCTTAATATCGGGGCAATTAATCCCACCTATTATACTGCTAATTGTCATAAGTGGTTATGTAGTCCCAAGGGGGCTGCTTTTCTCTATGTGCGCGGGGATAAACAGGCAATAATTCGACCTTTAACTATTAGCCATGGAGCGAATTCCCCTCGACAAGATCGCTCCCGTTTTCAGTTAGAATTTGCTTGGATGGGAACCGATGATCCCACCGCTTATTTATCAGTGCCAAAAGCGATCGAGTTTTTAAATTCTCTCTCTATTGATGGTTTACTGGGTCTGATGGCGAGGAATCGTAATTTGGTTTTAAAAGCCAGAAATTTGCTTTGTCATGCCTTAGAGGTCAATTATCCCTGTCCAGAATCAATGATCGGATCAATGTCTTCAATTCTGATTCCTAGTTATGCTTGGGCAGCAGAAGATTTATCTAGGCAACTGTGGGAAAAATATCAGATTGAAGTGCCGATAATTCCCTGGGGAGAAGCATCATTAATTGTGAGGATTTCTGCTCACTACTATAATTCGATCGAGCAGTATGAATATTTAGCTGGGGTTTTAAATTACTTGCTATTGCAGCAAAGATAAGCGGGGAGCGGGGGAAAAAATCCATAACTGAGTTTTTAAAGTTGGATTGGGAGTTAATGATGCTATTAAAAACGGATTTGGTATGAAAACTCAAATCCGATCCCTGATAGCTGTCTCGGAGTCTCGGAGTCTGGGAGTCTCAACCAGGAAATTAATTTTGCACAACTACTGATGATAACCGATAATTGGTCTAAAATACTTCCTGGAGCATGGTTTCCTTGAGCATTTCTAAACCCTTTTTCACCCGACGGGAGACGGTAACAACACTAATGCCTAATTGTTCGGCGGTTTCCCGTTGAGTAAGATCCTTAAGGAAGACAAATTCGAGAATATGACGGGTTTTGTCTTCTAATTGAGCCAGTGCCTGTTGTAAACGAATGCGATCCTCTTGACAAAGTTGAAAGCTGCGATAACGGGGATCGGGAACGATGTCTTTTAAACAAGTATTATTATCTTCATCGTTATTAACCGTCGCATCGAGACTAAGAGGTTCACGATTTTGGAAAGCCAGTTTTACCTCTTGCCATTCTTCGAGGGAAATATTTAAAGCGCGGGAGATTTCCGTATCATTGGGTTGACGATTGTAGAGGGACTGGAAATCCCGACGCACATTTGTCGCTTGTCTGCCTAAATCTAACCAACGACGAGGAATACGAACTGTATAACCTTTATCGCGCAGATGGTGTTGAATTTCGCCGCGAATATAGGGAATGGCGAAGGAGCTAAAAGCATGACCTTTGCTGCTATCAAAACGATTGATCGCCCGAATTAGCCCCATACAGCCAACCTGCACTAAATCTTCGTAATTTTCATGGCATTGATTAACCCAATGATGAGCTTCCCTTCTGACTAATCCTAGGTTTAACTCCATAATTTGATCCCGTAACTTATTATCTCCCGTTTTTTGGTATTTTTGAAACAGGGTAAGAGTTTCCAGTTTAAGATTTTCTTTATTTAGGACAGACATAGGGCGCTAACAGACTTAAAAAATATTGACTATAAAAGCTCACTATTGCAATTGGCTTTGACAAATCCCAATACAGTCTAGATTAGAAGCGGCAAGCAATGTCAACAATGTAACTTACTACGATCATTATGATACGACCTTTATCTAAAGACTTGTGTGATTTGACGCGGTCGACCAAGTATTTAAAGACACAGATAAGCTGAAACCCAGGTAATTAGGGTTTGCGGCAAAAAGTTGTTACCAGGAGCAGGGCGTGGGGCGTGGGGTGTTGGATGTAGGGTGTGAATTTTCCCCCGGAAAAAGTCTTAATCCAACAAGGTTTTTAGATTTATTCAGCCAGCCCTATCTAGGGTTGGCTGAAAAAGTAGGGGCGAAGCATTCGGATAGAAAATCTACGGTTTCAGCGATAGGTTATTGTCCGAATGCTTCGCCCCTACAGGACGCGATCGCCGATCAAGATGTAAGGTTTTTGAGCCACTAGCTTGAAAATCTTGCAGCTGCTTCGCCAAAAAGCCCCAAACCCGATACCTCGTCTATATTTCACATTTATTCAGCCAGCCCTATCTAGAAAACTAGAACTCAAACAAAGGTAAACTCCGATCCTTATTTTTCGGCAATTTCGCCAGTAAACCTAAATGTTCGTAGGCGGCTGCCGTCACCACGCGACCCCGGGGAGTACGATTAAGATAACCTATTTGTAATAAATAAGGCTCGTACACCTCCTCGATCGTCTTGGCATCTTCTCCCGTGGCTGCCGCTACCGCTTCCAATCCCACGGGTTTACCTTGAAACTGTTGGATCATCGTCTTTAATACTAATCGATCGGTCCAATCTAAACCCATAGAATCGACATTTAATTGATTTAATCCCTCATCGGCTAACTGGGGGCTAATCATAGTTTCTCCCTTCACCTGCACATAGTCGCGCACTCGTTTTAATAAACGATTGGCAATGCGTGGAGTTCCCCGACTGCGACGGGCAATTTCGATCGCACCCGCTTCAGTAATGGGAATATTAAAAATAGTAGCACTTCTGAGAATAATTGCCGTCAATTCCTCAACTGTATAGAAACGCAGACGTTGAATCAGTCCAAAACGATCGCGTAAAGGGGAAGTTAAAGAGCCAACTTTGGTAGTAGCACCGATTAAAGTAAAGGGAGGTAAAGAAATACTGCGAATTTTCGCCGCTTGACCCTTGCCAATCGTCACATCCAGGCGATAATCCTCCATCGCTGGGTATAATAACTCCTCCGTCACCCGATTCAGTCGATGAATTTCGTCGATAAAAAGAATATCCCGGGGTTGAAGATTGATCAGGATGCCGGTAATATCCCGGGGACGCTCTAAAGCGGGGGCGGCGGTAATGCGGCAATTTACTCCCATCTGGGCCGCTAAAATTAAAGCCATGGTGGTTTTTCCTAACCCCGGCGGTCCGTAGAAGAGTAAATGATCGATCGCTTCTTGTCTAGCTTTGGCCGCGGCGATGGTGACTTTTAGATTAGCCTTTAAGTCCTGTTGACCGATATAATCCTCTAGGGATTGCGGACGAATCTGCGCTGCTGCTTTTTCCGTTTCTTCTATAGTGGGATTGGGAGTGAGCAGATTTTCCTCGGCAGCCGGGGGGGAATTGTGCGATCGTTTGATGGCCATTGTTACAATCAAGAGTCTAGGATATGTTAGCGAAGCGGATTTTGCCTTGTTTGGATGTCAATAAAGGTCGGGTAGTTAAAGGGGTTAATTTTGTCAATCTTCAGGATGCTGGCGACCCCGTGGAGTTAGCCCGCTTGTATAATCAGGCAGGGGCCGATGAGTTGGTTTTTCTTGATATTACTGCTACCCATGAAGATCGCGACACGATTATTGATGTAGTCTATCGTACGGCGGAACAGGTTTTTATTCCTCTGACAGTGGGTGGCGGTATCCAATCCTTAGAAAATATTAAAAATTTGTTAAGAGCCGGGGCCGATAAAGTCAGCATTAACTCGGCTGCCGTGCGCGAGCCGAAATTGCTCGATCGAGCCAGCGATCGCTTTGGTCAACAGTGTATTGTGGTGGCGATCGATGCTAGACGACGTAAGGATGGGCATAACCCCGGTTGGGAGGTTTATGTTCGGGGTGGACGCGAAAATACGGGTATTGATGCTTTATTATGGGCGCAAGAAGTGGAAAAACGCGGAGCGGGTGAGTTGTTAGTTACCAGTATGGATGCTGACGGCACGCAAGCGGGTTACGATCTGGCCTTGACAAAAGCGATCGCTGAAAGGGTGGAGATTCCTGTGATTGCTTCGGGAGGAGCGGGTAATTGTCAGCATATCTACGAAGCATTGACGGAAGGGCGGGCGGAAGCGGCTTTATTGGCTTCTTTGCTCCATTATGGTCAATTAACCATCGCTGAGGTCAAAAATTATCTGCAAAATCAACAAGTACCCGTGCGTTAGCCCGAAAATGAGGGCAAGATTTGCAGAACTTAATCTAGTGATTGAGTCGGTTTTCCTGGCAAAGGATTTCTTCAGGCTGCAACCCAAGAAGAGCAAGGTTTAGACCTATTACTGAAAGCTAACGGCCGACGGCTGACAGCCCCGATCGAGAAACTGGCAAAAAATCCCTGTTTTTAACTTCAGTCCGATTATCCCTGGGGAAAATTATGTATTAGAATAGATGAAAGTTAACAAAATTTAAAATATGTTAGTTCCGATTCTCATCTTTGACCTCGGTCTTGTGGCTTGGTCATTGCATCTGATGCAGCAAGCGTTCGACAAGCAAGAGTTTTCCTTGATGCTGGCGGGAACCTTAGTGGCAGCAGCGGCAGCAGCTATGTTAGTAGTTTATTTCCTCATGGGTCACTGTTTAACCTATTTAACCCAAATTTCGGCTCCTGTCTAAATGGGGGCGATTGTTTCACCATTGTCTTATCAGCGATCGCCTTGGCAGTGACAAATTTTTTTCTCGTCACCCCTTGACAAAATAATTCTATTTAAGCTATATTCAAAAATGGTCTTCGCGGGGTTATAGCTCAGTTGGTAGAGCACCTCAATGGCATTGAGGGGGTCAGCGGTTCGAATCCGCTTAGCTCCATAAGGTTAGGATAAGAGTTTCAGGGTTGCTTAGACCAGAAAAGTAACGAGGAGATGCTAGATTGAAAGAGGATTTCTGGTTAGAAAAGTCTCTTTTTACCTCGATACTCTCTCAGGACAAAATTAGTTATATGATAGAGCTTTTTAAGCAACTACCTCGTTGGTTGCGGCTAAGTCTAGTTTTTCCGCTCTTATTTCTCAATGGTTGGTTATTATTCCAATTATTTAGCTATCTAGAACCCTTAGTCAGTATTTTTGTCACTGCTAGTTTACTAGCTTTTGTCTTAGATGTTCCCATCAAACTGCTGCAAAGACGCGGGGTTAATCGCAGTGGTTCGATCGCTATTGTCTTTTTAATTGCCCTATTAATTTTGATTGTTTTAGGTTTAATTTTAATTCCCCAGATTGTCGAACAATTAAGCAGTTTAATCAATAGTTTGCCCCAGTGGATCGAGTCGGGAACCGAACAGATACAAAATTTAGAAAAGTGGGATAAAACTCAGAAATATGCGATTTATATCGAGCAATCAATCACCCAGTTATCGGAACGACTAACCAATGTTTTACAAACTCTTAGCACTCAATTACTGAGCTTTGTGCTAGGAACTATCAACAGTATCTTAAACATTCTATTTGTTCTGGTTCTAACCGTCTTTCTTGTTCTCTATGGCGAACAAATTTGGGAGGGAATTTTTAGCTGGATTCCTGCTCCCTGGAATCTCAAATTAAGAACGATTATTCGTCAAACTTTTGAAACCTATTTTGCCGGTCAAACCATTTTAGCGGGAATTCTCAGCCTTGCTCAAATTTTTGTTTTTGTGATTCTCAAGGTTGATTATGCCCTATTATTCGGTGTGGCGATCGGTCTAACTACATTAATTCCTTTTGCCAGTGCCTTCACCATTATTGGCATTAGTACCCTACTGATGTTTCAAGACTTTTGGTTAGGATTAAAAGTTTTGACCCTGACCATTATTGTCGGTCAAATTAATGATAATGTCATCGCCCCTCGGTTAATGGGAGGTATGATCGGACTTAATCCCGTCTGGATTATTCTATCTCTTTTTATCGGTGGCAAAGTGGCAGGAATTCTCGGTTTATTGATAGCAGTTCCCATCGCTAGTGTGCTGAAAAGTACTATCGATATCATCCGCTCGCAGCAGCGGGAAAAAGAACCAGTAGTTTTCCTAGAAGAAACGGTGAAAAATTCCTCAGAGGAGGGCAAATAATAATAAATCCTGTTTTTTCAGTGAACAGTAAACAGTAAACAGTAATGAGTGAATTGAAAACTCACATCTGCTAACTGATAACTGATAACTGATAACTGATAACTGTTATGAGCGGCTAATTTCTTCGAGAATAGCCATCGCTTCTGTCACCCTATCCCTAGGGATAAATAAATGATCGTGATAATAACCAGAAATGACATTGACGCTAATTGCTGCTGCGGCCAGTTTCTCGCTAATTACCGCTAAAAATCCCACCGCCGCTAAACTAGAATGCACAGAAAGAGTAATTTGTCTATAAATATATTTGTACTGTAAATTCTTGCGATCGGCTTGCTGACGGGGAATAATCACCGTTATGCCTTCCTCTTCCTGAAATTGGCAGATAGGGGTTAATTGTAGCTGTTCTAGTCCTGTTGCTGTTAGGGAAGAAAAAACGAATTCTTCGGTATTTAGGACTGGTTTCAGGGATTGGAGCAGAATATCGAGATTAGTTTCGCCTTCCTTTGGTTTTTCTGGCGATTTTTTCGCCGCATCCAGACAATGATTGGCAGCAGCGTCAGCCAAACTATTTTTAGCTCGTTCAATCCAGCGCCAGCTAATGCGATCGAATCGGGCAACTAATTGACAAGCACGCTGATAAAAGGGACGTAAACTATCGCTTTTTACCTTCCAGTCTCCCTTAACTTGATTGATGACTAATTGACTGTCTCCGCGAATTTCTAGGCTTTTTAAGCCTAATTCTTGGGCTTTTTCCAATCCAATAATCAATCCCGTGTATTCGGCCTCGTTATTAGTGGCTCTCTCCATATATCTAGTCGTGGTCAAGGAATTACCCTCGGCTAAAACTATTACCGCTGCACCGGCTGCTCTCCCCGGATTGCCGCGAGAACCACCATCAAAATAGAGAATTGCTGAATTATCGGTTTTTTGAGCTTTTTTATCCATAATTTTCGTCAATAAATCTTGTTATCTCCATTTTTATCTCTTTGACAATTCTAGGCGGTAGCGATTCTGGGATCGGCAAAGCGGACAAGGCAACAATAGCAAGATTTTAGCCGATCGCCGCTACCGGGTAACTTTTTTTCTTCAGGTTATTGATAATTATTTGCAGTTGTCGGTTATACTGAGAACATCAGCCTAGAGTTATATTGCTAATAGTTCTCAATTAAAAGCCCCATGAGTATAGACAAATTGCCATCGGAAGGTGAGAAAATCTTCCCTCTTAGTGCTTGGGAGCGCTGGCAGCTCTACCACCGGCTGCAGGCCCTGGACATTGAAGATAAATGCTCGCTCCATAAGCTTTTGCAGGTTCGCATCGATAGCCCCGCTCAACTTTTACAGCTGTGGATTGTCCTGCGACAGGTAGAGGCTTCCCGAGGCTGTTTAATCGATTGGCTGGAAACCTGTTGGCAGGCATAATCCTTGAGAAAAATTAGCAATCTGAGAGTAAAAAGTGAGAAAGTATGTCAAAATCTACAACTACCATGGTTCCCTTTCAAGTGGTCGGTCAATTCCTCGGTTTTGTCCTCAAGGACGGATATAAGGTAAAATACCTGAGAATCAGTGTTGATAAACGAGAATATTGGTTTAAGCCCGAAAAAACACTGCGAGACCACATACCTCTCAATATTGCTCTCCAATCATGGCTAAAAGTGACGGGAGAAAGTAGTCTTTGTTCAAAGAAGGGAAAATTAAAACTGAGGGTACTAGGGATCGAGCATTTATCTGGCGAAAAAAACCCAGAAGTCGCCCCGGCAAAAGCGAAAAAAGCCACCGTCTTAATCTGTCAGAAGTCCGATTGTTGGAAAAATGGCGGTGCGAGAGTCTGCCAAAGGTTAGAGAGTGATTTAGAGGAAAAAGGACTGGGAGAAGCGGTGAATATTAAATTAACTGGCTGTTTAAAACAGTGCAAAAAAGGGCCGAATCTGGTGGTTATGCCCGATAAAAAGCATTATAATCAGGTAGCTCCCCAAGATGTCCCCTCCCTAATCGAGCGGCATTTTGCCACTTCTGAGCAAGAGAATACTGTATCAGTTTAACCGGAAATTTAATCGGTGATCGCTATTGACAAATGCTCTTTTTTGTGCAAAAAAGAGACTGGGTAGGCTGCCCGCGCATCTAAATTGGTCTATGGGCATAGGGAAACGCCGGAACTGCGGAACGGTAATGCCTCTTAGCTTGTCTAAAATTGTCCTACAGCCGTTCTCCGATAGATGGGGTACGTTTTTGCGACTGAAATCTTTACTTCGGCAAGGTTCAATTTATACTTTACCTTGACGAGAAAGGCCATACATTAGGGGATAGAAAAGTCAATTCTTGCCACCGATAATTTATGACTGGTACCACTGCAACCTTGTTAATTTCTTGTCCCGACCAGATTGGTCTGGTGGCGAAAATCGCTAATTTTATCTATGCTAATGGCGGCAATATTATCCACGCTGACCAACACACGGATTTTTCGGCGGGATTGTTTCTGATGCGGATAGAATGGCAATTAGAAGGGTTTAATTTACCCCGTGGGATGATCGAACCAGCTTTCGCCGCTATTGCCAAACCTTTGCAGGCTAGTTGGTCCTTACATTTTTCCGATACTGTCCCGCGTCTAGCTATTTGGGTGACAAAACAGGATCATTGTCTCCTCGATTTATTATGGCGACAACACGGGGGAGAAATTAGGGCAGAAATTCCTTTAATTATTAGCAATCATCCAGAATTACACTCAGTTGCCAATCAATTCGGTATTGAGTTTCATCATATTCCCATTACCGCCGAAACCAAGATTGAACAGGAAGCCAGACAATTAGAGTTACTGCGGGAATACCGGATAGATTTAGTGATTTTAGCTAAATATATGCAGGTTCTCACTCCAGATTTTATTAACTTTTTCCCCAATATTATCAATATTCATCATTCTTTTTTACCGGCTTTTGCCGGAGCTAATCCCTATCAACGGGCCTACGATCGAGGGGTAAAAATTATTGGAGCCACCGCCCATTATATCACTGCCGATCTCGATCAGGGGCCAATTATCGAGCAGGATGTGGTCAGAGTTAGCCATCGCGATACCGTAGGAGATTTAATTCGTCAAGGTAAGGATTTAGAAAGGGGGGTGTTAGCGCGAGCGGTACGTTTACACTTGCAAAATCGCATTTTGGTTTACGCTAATCGCACGGTAGTGTTCGCTTAAAATGGGATAAGATGTACTGGACAAAAAAGACATCATTGCGGGTTAAAAATTAGGAAGTATCGGCGCAATTGACTAAAATAGCAATAGACCAGAGCAGAAGGAAAAAATTATCTATGGCAACTACATCCGAAGACGTATGGCGACTCTTAGCCGAATTAACTACCGCTCAAAAAGAAACTGACCGACAACTCAAGGAAACTGACAAACAACTCAAGGAAGTTAGTCAACAACAGAAGGAGACTGAACTACTATTGAAGGAAGTTAGTCAACAACAGAAGGAAAACGCCCAACAACAGAAGGAAACTGACAAACAACTCAAAGAACTGGGCAAACAAATTGGGGGACTCGGTGCCAAATTCGGCAGCTTTACCGAAGGACTTGCCCTTCCCTCAATGGAAACGATTCTCAGACAACGCTTTGGTATGGAAGTTGTTAGTCCCAGTGTGCGCGCCAGTAAAGAAGGACAACACCTAGAAATTGATGTTCTTGCCTATAGCAATGGTGAGCTAAATACTGCTTATATCGTTGAGGTTAAAAGTCATGTTAGACAGGAAGATATTACACAATTAAAAAGTATTTTGCAACGGTTTCGCCGCTTTTTTCCTGAACACAAAGATAAAAAACTCTATGGCATATTAGCGGCGGTGGATTTATCCCCAGAATTACGCGAAAAAATTCTGCAAGAAGGGCTTTATGTGGCTCAGATTCATGACCAAGTATTTGAATTAGATATTCCCGATAATTTTCCACCTCAAACCTATTAAATAACCCTGCCCTAGGAAAAACTTTTTCAGTAAGCTTTATTGTAATTGTCCGCGCAGAGCATAACGATCTTTTTCTAAACCAAAAGCGAAGAGAAAAGAATGGCGTATGGTGGGGTTAGAGAGAGTAAAAAAGAGAAAGAGAGCGATAACAGCTAATCCTGACGATAAACTAAACATAGTTTTGTAGGAAATTGCTAAAACCCCCAGAATTGGACCGGCTAAGGCTGTTCCCACATCAAAACCGCCGATACAGATAGAATAGGCCCGGCCGCGTTCTTGGGGCCCAGAGCGATCGGAGATTAAAGCCAGTAACATAGGGAATAAAATCCCCCCTCCCGTACCTTCGAGGATAGCGGCTAAAATTAAATCGGAAGGAGATCGGGCAGAAGATAGAATCAACATGGATAAACCATAGCAAAAAACGCTAATAGTGATGAATAAACCCCGTCCATAGCGATCGCTGGCTCCTCCCGACAAAATCCGTCCGATTACCCCCGATACTGCCGCACAGCTGTAGAATAGACCAGCACTGACAGGAATCTGATTTTCGAGGAGAAACAGGGGTAAAAAAGCGACTAAACCGCCGAATAAAGTACCGACCAATAGAAAAACTAAGGTAGGGACTAAAAAAGCTCGCTCTTGACATAATGCCCAAAAACTGCGCTCGATTGTCTGATTTTCTGCCTTCATTTGGGCTAATTTTTTCTTGAAGTCCGGTTCTTGAATGGAGAAACCCAAGAGAAAGGCGATCGCTCCTGAAGCGGCGGAAACTAGAAATAAACCGTTATAACCGATCGATTCGTAGAGATAACTGCCTAAAGCTGGACCGATTCCCATGCCTAGGGGTGCAGTTAAGCTCATATAACCAATTATCTCTCCCCGTTGACGAACGGGGGAAAAATCCACCACTAGGGTACTGTAACCAGTGGTAAAAGCAGCGATACTGAGGCCATGGTAGGCGCGGACGGCGAATAAAGAGGAAAGATCGCGAAAAAATAGATAACCGAGGGGTGCGGTAGCGGCGACAATAGTTCCAAATAAAACCACTAATTTGCGACTGCGGCGATCAACTAGATTGCCTAACCAACTGCGCGACAAAATTAAACCGATGGCAAAAGACCCCATGACAAAACCGATATCTTGTTTGCTACCGCCTAGGGAGTCAATATAGGTGGGGAGAGTGGGGACGAGAGTGGTGATACTTATCCAGAAAAACAGCGCCGTGACGAAGAGGATGAGTAATTGACGACGAGTTTCGGCAGTAAGCGATCGAAAAGTTTTGAAAGCGTTCACAACAGCGACCGTCACAGGCAACAAAAAGACCCGGAGATCACGCCAGTCACAAGCATCCCGTATTGCTGCTACCTTCCGGTCCTGACAAGGTTAAGGCGTTGCGATCGCATGAGTCCGAGTCTTTTTTATCATAACATCTTTTTCGGGGATACCGGTATTTTTTTCCGGAGAATTTCCTCTCAATCTAGACTGTGAACGGAAATTTCCTCAACGAGGCGGTTTTTGCAATTGTTGTTGTAGAGAAGTTTCCGGTTCGATCGCCAATCCGCTAAACTGTCGGATTAAGAGTGAAGGACTCTCCCTAGAATCGGCAGCGAGGAAAAATAACCAACGGCTGCCGGGGGTGAGTTGTTCGATGGAATTGAAGTTACTTGTCAACCAAATTACAGGTAAATTAGGCAGATTGGCATTTTTTTGACTAGCTTTTGCCTCTATACCGGCTAAAGTTTCTAAAATGATCCTCTCCCCGTGAATTAAACCCGTTTCACCCGTCCAGAGTTTCACATTTAATTGCCGACGATGGGCATAAAAATAGAGGGAAGCAGCGGCAATAATCGCCCGTTCAAAACTGTCTTCTTGCCAATCACAGAGGGTATCCAGACAGATAATCACTTCCTGTCCTCCCGTTAACACTTCTAATTCCCGAATTTGAAATTCTCCCAGACGGGCGCTAGTTTTCCAGTGAATTAAACGGGTAGAATCACCCCGGCGATATTGTCTCAGGTTACGAGTAAGTCCTTGACTAGCCCTTTGATAATAGCGATTATTTTCTAATTTTTGTTCCATCTCTTGACCAAGGGAATCGATCAGGGGACATTGTTGTAAGGGTAAAATTTGGGGATAAACTAAAGCTTTAGCCGCTGCTTGCTGACAACGACGACACCAAAATAAACCGAGAGGGGCTGCTGTTCTTAATTGTACTTCTTGCCAGTGATAAATACCCCGTTTACTGGTGGGTAAATAATAAGTCCAACGATGGCAACTTTTGGAGGCAATCACTTCTATTGGGGTTATTTTTGGCTGATCGAGAACTATAGGCAGGATATCTGTCACTTCTAACAGATTTATCGGCTGATTGCTAGTATTTTCTATCTCTAGGCTAATACTAAGATCGTCTCCCGCACTTACGGGTACAATGGCAAGACGACGCACTTTCAGGGGAAGAAGGGAACGACGGGGTAAAATTATCGATAAAATTAAAACAGCGATCGTCGTGCCACAGATAGCATACAACCATCCCGCCATGGTATTGGTCGCAGCTCCGAAAAAACACAGGGTAATGCCAATGATTACCCCACCACCGTAAGCGGGTAAAATACCGCGATCTTCTAACCAAGTTTTCATAGGGTTTAGTGGTTTTGTCGTCTTTGCTAGAAGGCTAAAAATCAGGCCCACACTTCTATAATTCCCCCAAAAGTCATGAGAAACTATCAAGGATATCGGACTGATCAGCTAAGGAAGTTCTCTTCCTTGCCACTCTTGCCATTTTTCTTAACAAAACTTAACAATTGATGGCAAAATTTTGCTTGCTTTTGTCGGCAGATTTTGGGATAATATTTTTAAAAGAGTTTATTCATAATGGGAATCTAAGCAGTCTGCGATAAACACAAACATCCCATTATAAGACAATCATAACCCAAGCCGCCGGCAAAGTCAAGCACTCACTCCTAATTATTTGTCGCCTAAAACTTCTAATTCCGTGGTCGGTGGGGGGGGGGGTTGGGGATATTAATTAAAATAACAAAGGTTGAAACCCGTGTTTGCGGGAAGCTGCGCCGATTTGTTCCATTTTAGGGACGGTAATTTGATTGCGTCCCCAGGAAAAATTAGTTTGCCAACCCTCCAACTCTAATAAAATCGCCTCGGCAAAACAGGCAAACATTTGACGAGAGGGAATATCCATATTGACGATTTTCATAATTTTCCAGTCAATATCGAGGGAATGCTCGACAATGCCGCCCTTAATCACCGAAATATCGGGGGCATTTAACACCGTGCCTAAATTTTTCGGATAACCACCATCAATAATAATGCAGGGGCGCTTGAGTTTATCTGGATCAATTTCCACCCCTTTAGGCAGACTAGCCACCCAAACAATGATATCAGCCAGGGGTAAAGCCTCCTCTAGGGGGAGAATTTTACCGCGTCCTAACTCCTCTTGCAGAGATTGTAAACGCTCTTGATTGCGTGCCACACATATTAGTTCTTTTGTATCGGTTTTTTCATTTAACCAACGACAAACGGCGCTGCCGATATCTCCAGTTGCCCCGCAAACCACGACGGTAGATTGAGCTAAATCGATGCCCATTTTTTCAGCGAGGGTTTCTACTTGAGTGCAGATGACGTAAGCGGTGTGGGTGTTACCGGTGGTGAAACGGCCAAAATCTAGCTCGATATTCCGCACCTGTCGATTATCTTTGAGATTAAATTCCTCGAAAATAATTGAAGAAAAACCACCGAGTGCGGTGATGTTGATATCACTTTTTTGAGCGAGTGCCATGGCATTTAGCACCTTACGAATAGCAGACTTTACCCAACGATTCGACAACATCTCCGGTAAAAAACAGGATTCGATATATTTTCCTCTGATGGTTTGCCCCGTGATGCTGGTGACATGAAAATCATCGACAATTTGCGGGGGGGCAGCGCACCAAAAATCTAATCCCTGGTTAGCATATTCAGGATAACCTAGATCGTCGGCGACCGATTGGGCGTGTTCTAAACTGGTAAGATGACCTATAAGACCAAACATTGATTGTTCTTTCGTTAAACTAGATGGCACTAGATAAAAATTAGGATATTGCTAAGAAATCGTTAAGACTCTTAAATATAATACACAAAAGAGCCGCTCTGTGTTGAGCGGCAGCAGGGGAAAAAAAGAAATCTCGATGCTCAAGCTTTAGACAGCAGTTAATCCGTAGGCAGACATCCGCATGATATCACGGGTGCTGAAACCGATATTGCTTAAAGCTTCCCCGTAGCTAATCATAAAGTCTTCCACGAGGGCCTCTTTTTCCATCCCGAGGACGCGAGCATCATCCTCGACTTGATTGAGCATTCTCCAGACAATGGGCAGATTAGCGCGATTTGCCGCTTCTAATTCCTCTTTAGCGGTTTCAAAGTTCGCTTTTAGCCATTCTTCGCCAAAATTGAGATGTAAATATTCGTCTTTAACTACGCCTTCAGTAATTTTACGGGCAAAAGGATCAGCAACAGGAATATAAATATTATAGGCAGCGATCGCGAAAGCTTCGATAATCAAAGATTGGATTAATAAACAGGTGACAACTTTACCTTCTGCGTAGGCAATTTGGAAGTTATCGTGCAGAGAGGCAAAGAATTCTCTGGCATAATCCATATCAGGAGTGATTTTCAAATTTTGGCCGCAAGCTTGAAAACCTTTCATGTGACGGTTTTCCATTTTTGCCAGACGGTGTAACTCTTCTTTGTTATCGGCGAGGATGTCTGCTAATTGAATATAATTGCTATTGGCCTCGTATTCGCCTTCAATAACGATGGCATTAATGCGACTATAGGCTGATTTATAGGTTTCGCTGGTGAAATCAAGCTCTAATGGTACAGCAAGCTCTGGCATAAACTCGATTGACTCCTATTTCTGACGAGATTTTTCCGACGTTCTTTCCAGTCTAGGGTAAGCCTTCTAGATGGAGTGATCTTTTTACGAGTCTAGCTTGATCGGTCTTTTTTGTATAGCTTGCCCTGAGGCTGACTTGCCAAGTTAGCTATAGGGGTTATCTTTTGCCACTGAAAACAAGTCTAGAGGCAATCCCTTCTCAAGAGACGAGATTGCTGGCTGTTTAATCAAACCGTGGCTAAAGATTTCCGGCGCTCGGCCTGTTGTAGGATCGCTTTGGCTGCCTGTTTACCCGATAAAGTGGCTCCTTCCATGCTATCAATGTAATCCTGTTGGGTATAACTGCCAGCCAGGAAAAAGTTAGCAATAGGAGTCGCTTGCGAGGGACGATAGACATCCATCCCCGGTGCTTCCCGATAGAGACTCTGGGCTAATTTCACCACACTAAACCAAGTCATATTTAACTCCCGCGAGGAGGGAAATAACTTGTGGACTTGCGCTAAAACCTGCCAGGCGATATCTTCATTTTTAGCTTTAATAAAAGGATCCCCGGGGGTTAAAACCAACTGTAATAAAGAACCTTCTCCGGGGCGATAATAATCCCTAGGACTGGTGAGAGCAAGATCTGCAAAACAGGAAAAATCCGCTTGGTGGGTGTACAAAAGATTATCAATTCCCACCGCTTTTTGCAGTTGTCGGCGTTTTTCGGCATCATTTAACTCCGTCACCCAACCGTCAAAACGCAATTGTACCGTGGCGACGGGAACAGCTTCTAGTCGGAAAATATTGTCAAAAATCGTCATTTTCCGCCAATCTTGGGGAATAAGACGCTGAATACCGGGGACATCACCAGCGCAAACATAGGCATCTGCGGTGATAGTTTCCGTGGTTTCTCCGTTAGCGACGATCAGGCCATTAACTTGCAGATTTTCGCCCTCTCCAGAATAGAGAATTTCCCGCACTTGACGACGGGTAGAGATTTGGGCTCCCCGGGCTTCCAGATAGTTAATAATCGGTTTATGCAGGTATTCGTGGGGGGAACCTTCCAACATCCGCAGGACGGAAGCTTCGGTTTTAGCGGCAAAAAATTGGAAAATCGTCAGCATACAACGGGCCGAGATATTTTCCGTATCGATAAATCCTAAGGCATAGGCGATCGGATTCCACATTTTTTTTAAACTGCCTTCATTACCGCCATGGCTACGAAACCAATCGGCAAAGCTAATCGAGTCCAGATCCCGAATCGTTTTCATTGCTCCTTGGAAGTCTATCAGACCGCGGACGATGGGACTGGTACCTAAGGCCAGAGAATTAAAGATTTTATCGGCTGCTGAGAGTTGGGAGGAGGTAAAAAAGGCTTTTAAACCGTTAAAAGGCGCACCTGCGACGAAACGGAAGTCTAATTCGCCGATTTTTCCCCCTTCGTTGATAAAAGTGTGGGTGTGTTCTTTGAGTAGTAGGGATTGAAAAGCGCCCACTTTTTTCATTAACTCAAAAAGATTATAGTAACAACCAAAAAAGACGTGCAAGCCCATCTCGATGTGATTACCGTCCGCATCTACCCAACTACCGACTTTTCCCCCGACAAAGGGACGAGATTCTAATATTTCTACTGTACAGCCCGCATCGACCAGATCGATAGCTGTTGCCATTCCCGCTAATCCCGCACCAACGATCACCACTCGCATTTGTCAAGTTCCTGTTACAATTTTTCACTAAATCTTTATTTTACCCGATCGGTCTGGTGTTTCTCGCTGGCGATTTTTTCAGGGTCACTTGAGAGCGTGGCAGAATAATTGACAGTTGCACTAGGGAGAAGTCATTTTGAAGCGATCGCTAGATAGGAGACAGGAATTAATTATTGTCACTATTATTTGGATATTGGGGATATTAGTCGATAGATTCTGGTTTAGTCTCGATCATACTATTCCTGCTTGGGATCAGGCCGATTATCTCAACGGTGGGATTATCTATACCCAAGCTTTCCAAAATCCGCGCTGGTTTGACGGGGATTGGTGGCGCAGTTTATGGCTAATGTCCCCGAAAATTCCCCCTTTAACCTATCTTTTAACGATTCCCTTCTTTAATCTCTTTGGTATTAGTCTTGACGCGGGTATGTGGGTAATGGCTATCTATAGCGCCCTACTGCTCTTTTCTGTGTACGGATTGGGAATTATCCTCTTTAATGGGACTGTGGCTTTATGGGCGGTCTTAATCTGTCAATTTCTTCCCGGTTTATACTATTATCGCCTCGAATATCTCTTAGATTTTCCCTTAGCGGCAATTGTAACGTTTTCCTACTTATGCTTGACATGGTGGCGATTTAGTGGTCAAGGCTGGCTAAAAGCGATCGCTTTCGGGATTTCTTTCGGTTTAGGGATGTTAGTCAAACAAACCGCCCTATTTTTCCTCTTTTTACCGATTTTGTGGGTATTGGGCGAAAATCTCCGGCGAAAACGTTGGGGCAATCTAGCGCAATTAATGCTCAGTTTTTTGACGGCAGCACTGTTAATGTTTCCCTGGTATCGGACGAATTGGTTATTAATGTTAACCGCGGGCAAACGTGCCACGGTAGATTCGGCGATTTTGGAGGGAGATCCCCCTCTTACCAGTCCAGATGCCTGGACATTTTACGCCCAAGTTTTACCCTATTTTCTTTCTTGGGTATTGTTATTAGTTCCCCTGGTGGGATTATTAATCTC
Source organism: Microcystis flos-aquae FACHB-1344 (assembly GCF_014698375.1). Classification (NCBI taxonomy): domain Bacteria; kingdom Bacillati; phylum Cyanobacteriota; class Cyanophyceae; order Chroococcales; family Microcystaceae; genus Microcystis; species Microcystis flos-aquae. The sequence continues at coordinate 23,272 of NZ_JACJSW010000090.1, forward strand.
CTTACGTCATAGAAAAACCGAAGATAAGGTTAATCGTCCTGTGTGGATTTGGTTAGGAGTTTTTCTGCTGGGGGGATACCTATTATCATCCCTCAATATCAATAAAGATGCTCGTTATATTTTGCCGCTTTTACCGACTTTATCCTTAATTTTATCCGTTGGTTTATTATCTTGGCGCGGTCGTTTTGCCCCCGCTATCCGTTGGGGAACATTAACTATTGCCGCTATCCTCACCAGCTTAAATTTATTCCCCTTGGGGGGAGATATAATTACTAATGTTTTTAGTCCCGAATTGCAACACCATCCCTATTTAAAAACCGGCTGGCAACAGGAAGAAGTAGTTAAAGAGATTCTAGTCGATTCTCCCTATCTTCGCAGCACCCTAGGGGTTTTACCTTCCACCCCCGAATTAAATCAACATACCTTCTCTTTCTACGGTGGTAAACATAATTCCCAGGTTGCCGGCAGACAGGTGGGAGTTCGGGAAGAAGATATCGAAAAGGATGTCAATTCTTTAGATTGGTTTTTAACTAAAACTGGTGAACAGGGTTCCGTCCCCGATGTCCAGAAAAAAATTGTTAATCGAGTCGCCACTGGGCCAGATTTCCAAGTGGAGAAAACTTGGCAGCTACCGGATGATAGTACCCTTTCCCTACACCGTAAAATAGCCCCCTCCGTCACGGTTAAACCCCTTGAAACTGCACCAAAACAGGTGGAATTAAGAGAGATTGCCCTTGCCGAAAAAGCCTCTCCTAATCAACCAATTTCTGTGGTTTATAAATGGGCAGGAGACTGGCAACAATTAAAGTCAGGGATAGTAATTTTAACCTGGCAAGAAGTGGACGGTAAGGATTATTGGATGCACGATCATGGTATTGCTATGGGGAGATTAATGGCAGAAAAATTAACTCCAGAAGAGCAACAAAAGGGTTTTGAAGTCACTGAAAAAACCGCCATGCAGTCGGCAGCAACCCCCGGAGTTTATCGCTTATCTGCTGTCTATCTCAATCGGGAAACTGGCGAAACCTATCCGATTAAAACTAATGCTCAAATTACTATCGATCCTCAAGTTCCCAAGTTAGCAACGCCCCAATTAGATTTAGTCACCCAATTGCGCTTAAAGTCTGCTAATATTGGTCAAGGATTAACGGGTATTGAGCCAATTTTTCAGTTAACTAATCGTATCAATCAATACGATTCGATTCAGGATTATGTGCTGCAAGCAGACAAAGCTTTTTCCTATCGTTTACAGCAACAAAACCCCCCCGATAAATTATCTTTAGCCTACGGATTAGCAATTTCTAAGGTACTACAACAGGATGTAGCAGGGGCAATAAAAGCCACGGAGGAAATGATTAAAATTGACCCCTATAATCCCTATCATTATGCTTATCAAGGTTTTATTTATCTCTACGATTGGCAACCGCAAGCAGCCCAAAAAGTCTTAGATAAAGCTAGACAATTAAATCCCGATAGTGAGGAAATTAAGACTTTAAATGCAGTGGCTGCCTTGATGGGGGGAAATCTCGTTAAAGCTTGGCAATTATGGCAATCAAATTAAAATAGAGTGGGAAGTGGGAAGTGGGGAAGTGGGGTGTGGGGAAGTGGGAAGAATAAATAAAAATAATCTCCTGACTACTGACTACTGACTACTGACTACTGACTACTGACTCGGAGACTCCTGACTCGGAGACTCCTGACTCCTGACTTCTAACCCAATGTTGGACAAAGATAAGTAAAAATTATTGATTTACTGCAAAAACTTGAGAATATTTAAATTAACATTCCGCAATATTTATAAATTCTTAAAAATTAATTGAGAAAGATTTTTATTTAACAACGATGTTATGATAGTTACAGCGATTTTACTGAATTTCATAATGGGTTATTCTGTGCTTTTTTGGGCAGCAATGGTTGAAACCCTTGCCACACCTAGAAGGTGATCCTAATTAAGACGGGTAAATCAGTCAATTTCACCCACAACGATGATCTTTTTTTTGTGTAGTTTTATTGCAAAAAAAAAGTTTTTTTGACAAAAAGCACAAAGTATGATAATTAGTCGTGCAAAATTAATTTCCTAGTCGAGACAGAAGACAGGAGACAGGAGACGGGAGACAGCTATTAGGGATCGGATTTGAGTTTTCAGTTCTCTGTTTGCTCACATCAGCAGAAGTCTCACGGAGTAGTGGCTTAGATGTGTAATTAATTTTGCTTAGGTACTTAATAACCCAAGGTATTTCTGGTTGCGAGTAATTATTGTAGAGAAGGGAGAAGGGGAGAAGGGAGTGAGAAGTGGGGTGGGGAAGTGGGGAAGCTGTCTCATCGCCCTATCACCCCAAAACCCTATCACCCTATCTCCTGCCTCCTGACTCGGAGACTCCTGACTCCTGACCCCAGTAACAAACTTTTTGCCGCAAACCCTATTTAATTTAACAACTCCCTGGGATCGGTGACTTCCCCTTTAATCGCTGCCGCTACCACCATCGCCGGACTCATCAACAAAGTACGCCCGGAAGCGGAACCTTGACGACCTTTAAAGTTACGATTGGAGGAGGAGGCGCTGATCTGATCTCCCTGCAATTTATCGGGATTCATGGCTAAACACATGGAACAGCCCGCCTCGCGCCATTCAAAGCCCGATGCTAGGAAAATTTGGTCTAATCCTTCTGCTTCCGCTTGTTTTTTGACTCTTTCGGAACCGGGGACGATAAAAGCTTTCACATGGGGGGCAACACGATGACCTTGGGCAAATTTGGCCGCTTCGCGCAGATCACTGATCCGGCCGTTAGTACAGCTACCGACGAAGCAGACATCGATTTTTGTGCCTTTAATCGGGGTGCCGGGGGTGAGTTTCATGTATTGATAGGCTTCCTCTGCGATCGCTCTTTCACTTTCTGGTAAACTTTCGGGAGTGGGAATGATTTCGTTAACCCCGATTCCTTGGCCCGGAGTAATCCCCCAAGTAACTGTGGGTTCGATTTCACCGGCATCGAAGACCACCACATCGTCATAAACCGCATCGGCATCGCTTTTAATGCTTTCCCACCAATTAACCGCACTTTCCCAGTCTTTGGGCGCAAAATCACGACCTTTGAGGTAATCGTAGGTGATTTGATCAGGGTTGATATAACCACATCGGGCCCCACCTTCGATCGCCATGTTACAAATCGTCATCCTTTCTTCCATGGACATCCGTTCAATTGTACTACCAGCATACTCGTAGGCGTAACCAACACCGCCTTTTACGCCCAATTGACGGATAATATGGAGAATTACATCTTTAGCATAGACACCGGGGTTTAAATCGCCGTTTACCTCCACTCGACGCACTTTTAATTTCGATAGGGATAGGGTTTGGGTAGCAAGAACATCGCGTACTTGGGAAGTGCCGATGCCAAAAGCGATCGCCCCAAAAGCGCCGTGGGTGGAGGTGTGGGAATCACCACAGGCGATCGTCATCCCCGGTTGGGTTAGACCCTGTTCAGGAGCGATCACATGAACTATGCCCTGATTGCCGGAACCGATGCCATAGAAAGGAATATGATTGGTTTGAACATTAGTTTCGATCGCTCGGATCATTTCCTCGGCCAAATCGTCAAGGAAAGGACGCGCCTGATTTTCGGTGGGGACGATGTGATCGACGGTGGCAATAGTCCGTCCTGGAAATAATACTTTTAAACCCCTTTCTCTCAGCATCGAAAAAGCTTGGGGACTGGTGACTTCATGGACTAGATGCAGTCCGATAAATAACTGTGTCTGTCCACTGGGAAGAATCTTAACCGTGTGTGCGTCCCAGACTTTATCGAATAATGTTCTTGCGCTCATTGACTTTGGAATGATAGTCATCTCCTTGATCATATCAGCTAACCTTGGCCGATAAGTATTAATTTTTTCTTTTCTCTTGGTTAGGAGGGATAATAGGTGAATCGCTCTGTTTTTGCCAGCTTAAAACCATCAGTTTTTGAGTAAAATAAAAGACTTTAGCCAATAACTATTTGAGTGATTACTGCTGCTCCTTACCCCCCGTTTCCTATAATCTTTCAAGAGGATTTAGTCTAACATTCTCTAGGTTTGAATAACCCCTCAGTCCATAGCAAAAAAAAATTATTCTTTTCTTGTCACCGCTAAATTATGATCGCTAACTTTCCTGTTCAGATAAATTTCTCCGAGAAAAATTAATCCTAGAATCAGAGGTAAACTCAGCCATGATCCTAGTATTCCTAGGGAGTTAATACTAATAGCAATCAGGAGAGTTACCCCCATATAAATAATTGCTACTTGTGGATGAGACAAGCCAGATTTTTGTAATCTTTGATAAAGGTGAATGCGGTGAGCTTGGAAGATATTTTCCCTTTTTAATAATCGACAAATAAGGGTATAAATAGCATCACCAATCAGAGGTAAAGTGATAGTTAAAGCTGACCAAGCCTGACTTTGATTGCCCTGGTTATTAAGTAAAACCATAGCGACAATTGCCCCCAGACTGGTGCTACCCACATCACCCATAAAAATTTTCGCTGGCGACCAATTCCAGAGGAGAAAACCGCCTAAAGCTGCCACTAAAAGCCATAAAATTGGTTGCTGAAAATAGAGAGCGAGAAATCCTAATTGTACCGCCGTACAGCCAGCCACCAAGCCATCGAGACCATCCATAAAATTATAAAAATTAATCATCGCGGTCAGGCCGATAATTGTGAGAATAATAGCCAAAACTTTGCCGCCAAAACCCAAATCTAATAGCCACGATTGGGGAAAAGCACCGAAAAAAGTGACCGCAACACTAGCGGAGGATAACTGCACTAAATAGCGAATACTAGAGGGAATACTGCGACGATCATCGAGAAGGCCGATAATAATTAAAGGAGTCAGGGACAACCACAGGGGAATGAGAGGTAGGGAAGGAGGAAGGAGAAAATAACTGAGGCCGCCAGTCAGAGCAAAAGCGACGACAAAACCGAGTCCACCCCCCCTAGGTGTGGGTTGACTATGGCTGCTACGCTCATTGGGAATATCTAACAATTGTTGGCTAAAACGTTGTTTAATCAGGGCAACCACCAGAAAACTAATCAGAAAACTGATGACTGAGAGTAGGGATAATAACATAGGGATTTTCGCACTCAGATTAATTATCGATCCTACGTTGTTCGGTGACAAAAAGTGCCGATATTGCCATCGTGGTTTTAGTCAGTGTCAGCATCCCACTTCCAAAGCTAAGGCACTCTGAAGTTTGGGGGATATTAGCAGAAATTTTAGGTTCACCCTACTCTCGATCGCTTTTTACCTGACTGATGCGACGAACGTTTAAAACATCGCTCATCAGCTTAATTTGAGTAACACAGCGTTCAAATTGTTGCAGGTCTTTTACTTCAATTTTCAGGGAAATTAAAGCGGGTTTACCGAAATTAGTCTTAACTCCGGCATTGCGAACGTTAATATTTTGGTCACTTAAACGAGAGAGAATATCTTTTAAAACCCCGACGCGATCGATCACTTCAATCTGAATATTTACTGGATAAGTTGGATAACGTCCCTGGTCATCTAGGGGGTTCCAACTAACAGGAATTAAGCGTTCAGCTTCGGCTTTTTCCACATTCGAGCAGCCCTGACGGTGAATCACAATACCTTCCCCTGCATGGGCGACTATACCGGTAATATTTTCCCCTGGTAAAGGACAACAACAACCAGCCAAACGATAGACTAATCCCTCCACACCGGCGATCGGTGATTTACTAACGGGTAAAGCCCTTTGAACGGGAGAAGGTGGTAGAATCAATTGGGAATCAGTCAGGACATCGGGCGGATTTTTGACCGTTAAAATTTCCTGTTGATTTTTAACTGTTTCTTGCAGACGATTAACCACATTTTTTAGGGTAACTTCGCCGTAACCCAAAGCCGCCAATAAATCATCTACTGCCACATAATTGCACTGTTTAGCCACCGATTGCATTCGTTCTGATTTTAGCAGGGCATCGAAGCCAGTTTTACCCAATTCTTTCTCTAATAAATCACGACCCCGGCTAATATTTTCTTCTCGGCGCGATTTTTTGTACCATTGCCGGATGCGATTTCTGGCGCTAGGAGTAACGACAAAATTTAACCAATCTAAACTAGGGTGACTATGCTTGCTGGTGAGAATTTCCACCAGATCACCATTTTGCAAGGGAGCATCAAGAACTGACCATTTACCATTAATCCTTGCCCCTTTCATCTGATTACCTACTTCGCTATGAATATGATAGGCAAAATCTACCGGTGTTGCGCCTTGGGCGAGGGCCACCACATCACCTTTGGGGGTGAAAACATAGATATCTTCTTCAAAGAAATTATTTTTGAGGCCATCCATGTATTCTTGGCCATCTTTAAGGTCTTTTTGCCAGTCGAGCAGATTACGCAGCCAAGCGAATTTTTCATCCGCAGCGGTTAAAGTTGTTTGACTAGAACCGGTTTCTTTATACTTCCAATGGGCTGCAATCCCGTATTCAGCAACATGGTGCATTTCTAGGGTGCGAATCTGCACTTCTAGGGGACGGGCATTTAAACCAACAACGGTGGTATGGAGGGATTGATAACGGTTAGCTTTTGGTAAACCGATATAGTCTTTAAAACGGTTAGGAATCGGAGTAAATTGGTCGTGAACTATGGCTAAACAACGATAACATTCCTCTTTGGTTTCGACGATAATGCGGACGGCGGCTATATCATAAATCTGCTCGAATTCTTTGCCCTGATTGTGCATTTTATGATAGATGCCGTAGAGATGTTTGGGGCGACCCTGTAAATCAAGAACTTTTATGCCAATTTCTTGCAATTTTTCCCGCAATGTGTTAGTGACGGTTTCGATGCGGGCCTCTCGATCGATACGTTTTTCCGATACCAATAACTGCACGGTGCGATAAGCATCGGGTTCGAGGTATTTAAAGCATAAATCCTCTAATTCCCATTTAAATCTGCCAATCCCTAAACGGTTAGCCAGAGGAGCAAAGATTTCTCTAGTTTCTAGGGCGATGCGTTGCTGCTGTTGCGGGGTGAGGTGTTCGAGGGTTTGCATATTGTGCAGGCGATCGGCTAATTTGACCACGATAACGCGGATATCTTGAGCCATCGCCAGGAACATTCGGCGAAAATTCTCCGCTTGCCGTTCAGTTTTGCTAGAAAAGTTGAATTTGGAGAGTTTTGTCACCGCTTCCACCAAATTACGCACCTCGACACCGAATCTAGCCTCGATTTCTTCGGGGGTGACTTCCGTATCTTCCACCACATCGTGAAGGAATCCCGCCGCGATCATTGCCCCATCACCCCCCAGATCCCGCAGTAATCCCGCCACAGCTATGGGATGGGCGATATAGGGTTCCCCGGATTTGCGATACTGGCCCTCGTGGAGTTTGTGGGCGAAATTAAAAGCCCTAGAGATTAAATCGATATCGGGATTCTGGGGGTCGTTTTCGTAGGTAATCAGGCATTCTTTCAGCCAATCGGGTAAAACTAACGCTTTTTTCGGTTCCGTGGCCCGGGGAAGGGCGGTGAGGGTTTCCGGTTGGATGGCAGTGATGGCGTTCATGGTTAGATCGGGGGGATAATAGGGGGGGGGAGGAGACGGATAACTAGAAAATTATTAGGCCGAAGGGATGCCAGATTACTTAACTCTCTAACACTGGAATCGGATCGATCGGCGAAAAGGGCGGGATTCTTTTAAGTTTTTGTCTCTGATCGGGAAGAGGACTTGCAACCGTGACGGCAAATCGTTAATCTTATGTAACAAATTCTAACGCGCTTTGTATTGGATGCTACCGACAAATTACCATCAAGCCTACAAATCTTTGTTAAGAAAACTGGAGGATTTCAGTCTTGCCCTTCTGGATGGGGATGCTTCCACGGGGTTACAATCTTTTCAAGCTTTACAAACCTGTCTAGAAGGGGAGATATTGTCACTAAATGATGACAATTTCAGCCCAGAGGTGGCTAATCGTTGGCGCGCGCTCCAGACGGAACTATATCGATCGTGGCGATTGCTGGAGACGGATTGGTTATTTTTGGCCTCGGCGCGGCAAGGACGGGAGAAACGTTTACAGATAATTAGCGAGCGAGTGGCGACTTTAAAGGGGTATTGTCGGGTTTTGTTAGGGTCAGTTGTCGATTAGCAATTAAATGCTCGATCGCCGTTTGTGTGGCATACTTGACCCTAAGTCCTAACTTTTATCGTTACCGATCGCGTCATGTTGGAAATTAAAGACCTAAAAATTGCCTACCCGACCGAATTAAGTTCTCCCGCTTGGGCGATCGATGGGGTATCTTTTAGTATAGGCAAAGGGGAAACTCTGGGATTAGTGGGTGAATCTGGTTGTGGAAAATCGACCATCGGTAAGGCTATTTTAAGGTTATTACCCAATCGCACTCACGTGGAAGGTGAGATTACCTTTGAAGGGCGATCGCTTTTATCTTTATCTAGCAAACAGTTAGAAAAGTTTCGCGGGGAAGCGGTGGGATTAGTCTTTCAAGATCCGATGACGCGACTGGATCCGCTGATGACTATTGGCGATCATTGTGTGGAAACTTTGCAAGCTCATCGGGGAAATTTAACCTATCGTCAAGCTAAAAGTCAAGCTTGTACTGTCCTAGAAAAAGTGAAAATTCCCGCTAATCGTTGGTCCCAATATCCTCACGAATTTAGCGGGGGAATGCGGCAAAGAGTGGCCATTGCTTTAGCTTTATTATTAAACCCTAAGTTAATTATTGCCGATGAACCCACCACCAGTTTAGATGTGACGGTTTCGGCGGAAATTCTGCGGGAATTAAAGCGTTTATGTAGCGAGGAACAGATGGGATTATTGTTAATTTCCCATGATTTAGCGCTGGTGGGAGAATATTGCGATCAATTAGCGGTGATGAAGGGGGGCAAAATTGTCGAATCGGGAGCGGTAAAAACAGTTTTTAATACACCTCAACACCCCTACACCCGTTCTCTTTTGGCCGCCGCTTTACACCTACAGTTACGGGAGGAAAAATCAACGGCAATTCAAGGCAAGGAAACGGTGTTAAAGGTGGATAATTTAAAACAGTATTATACCCTAGAAGGTAACTTTTTAGATAGCTTTTTAAAGAAAGACAAGAAATTTATTAAAGCGGTGGATGAAGTCAATTTTGAACTGTATCGAGGGGAAATCTTCGGTTTAGTTGGGGAGTCGGGGTGTGGGAAAAGTACCCTATCGCGAACCCTATTACAGTTAATTAAACCCACCGGGGGAAAAGTGGAATTTTTAGGAGAAGATTTAACCCCTTTGTCGGCGGAAAAAATGCGTCCAAAACGGCGCTTAATGCAGATGATTTTTCAGGATCCCCTCGCTTGTCTCAATCCTTTAATGACGGTGGGAGAAAGTATCGCCGATCCGCTTTTTATCCATCAAAAAGTTAATCTAGAAACGGCTAAAAAACAGGTTTTAGAAATGTTAGATCGAGTCGGGTTAACACCAGTAGAGGAATTTTATCGACGCTATCCTAAGGAGTTATCGGGGGGACAACAGCAAAGGGTAGCCATTGCTCGCGCTTTAATTACCCATCCAGAATTAGTTATTTGTGATGAACCGGTTAGTATGCTTGATGCTAGTGTCCAGACACAGGTTTTAGAGTTAATGTTAGAGTTACAAAAGTTATTTAATCTCACTTATTTATTTATAACTCATGATCTTTGGTTAGCGAGATTCCTCTGCGATCGAATTGCGGTGATGACTGCGGGTAAAATAGTTGAAATGGGTGACACTGAACAGATTTTTAGCCATCCCCAACACCCCTACACTCAAAAATTAATCGCCGCAGCCCCGAGAATTTATCCCGACAGCAACTAAAATCGCTCTAGGGGTTTATAATTGTTATTGTCTAGATATAGTTAGGAAAGACAAAATGGCCAGACAACTTCAGATAACTCTCCCTGAAGATACCATGCAACTTCTCGATTAATGGTTGGCGAGTAGTGATTATCCTGAAAAAGAATATAATAATTTAATTAATGAAGCGATTAAATTATATATTTTGGAACAACAGAGAAACTACCTCGATCAACAATTAAAAGAAGGGGCTATTGTTAGAGCAAAAAGAGATTTAAATTTAGCACAAGATTGGTTTTCTCTAGAGGAGTATTTATGGTAATAATGATTATTTTCAAAGTTAAAAAACTGCTGAAAAAATTTGTCTTTAGTCTCCAGGAGGAAGGATGGAAACCAGCGCTCAAAAAGACGAAACGAAAAATTATCAAAATTCTCACAGGAAAGAGTTCCTCTGAATTTGAAGAACAGGTGATCGAAAGTGCTAAATTAGCTGAACCCCGACCCCTAGAAATTGCCAGTAGTGATGATCCTTTAGTCTCGATTATTATTCCTGCTTATAACCAATTTGCCTACACCTTTAACTGTCTGGAATCCTTGAGTGTTAACCTAGGTTCTGATTTAGCTTATGAAATAATTATCGTTAATGATGCTTCCAGCGATGAAACTTTAGAACAATTAGCAACTTTAGTTAAAGGAATTAAAGTATTAACTAATGCAGAGAACTCTGGTTTTATTCGTTCCTGTAATTATGGGGCTAGTCAAGCAAAAGGTCAATACCTATATTTTCTCAATAACGACACTCGTATTCTAGAAAATTGTCTAGAAAGTTTAGTGAAATTAATTATCAATAATCCCCAAGTTGGTGCGGTGGGTTCCAAGTTAATTTATGCTAATGGTAAACAACAAGAAGCGGGGGGAATTATCTGGAATTCTGCCGATGGTTGGAATTATGGACGCTTAGATAGTCCCGAGGAACCGGAATATAATTATGTCCGTCCCGTGGACTATTGTTCGGGAGCAAGTTTATTAGTTCCTACAGATTTATTTAAGCAATTAGGTGGTTTTTGTCAAGACTTTATCCCCGCATATTACGAAGATACAGACTTATGTTTTGCCCTCCGAGAATTGGGTTATCAAGTCCTTTATCAACCCCAATCTAACGTCATTCACTACGAAGGAATCACCTCGGGAACAGACCTTTCTAGTGGGATCAAACAATATCAAGTTATTAATCAAACTAAGTTTCGAGAAAAATGGTCAAAGGTATTAACTAAACACCTAGATAACGATGCTAATAATGTACCCAAAGCTGCCCGACGTTTACAAGGAAAAACGACAATTTTAGTCATCGATTCCTACGTTCCACTATACGATCGAGAATCCGGCTGTGTGCGTTTATTAAATATTCTTAAGCTACTGCTCAATTTAGGCTATTCAGTCATTTTCTTTCCCGATAATGGCTATCCCGAACAACCCTATACTTCCGTCCTGCAACAGCTGGGAATTGAAGTTATTTATGGCACACCACAAAGATATAATCTAGAAGAAAAATTAATCAAATATTTACCCCTGATAGATGGAGTTTGGTTGTGTCGTCCCGAATTGTGCGATAAGTATATGGATTTAATTCGCTTAAAAACAAAAGCACCAATTATTTATGATACAATTGACCTGCATTTTCTACGTTTAAAACGACAAAAAGACTATCTCGATCCCAGTTACCAAAATACTAGCTGGAGTTGGCAAACCTATCAGAAATTAGAGTTAAACTATGCTAATCAAGCGGAAGCAACCGTAGTAGTAACCGAAGACGAAAAGCAGGTATTATCCTCTTTAGGAGTGAAAAATGTTTGGGTAATCCCCAATATCCATGAAGAAATTTCCCTGTCAGAAAAAGTTGCTTTTGACCAGCGATCGGGGTTAGTATTTATTGGTAGCTACAATCACCCTCCTAATATTGATGCAGTTAAGTGGTTATGTTTAGAAATTATGCCCTTAGTTTGGGCATTCCGTCCTGACATTACCGTTAATTTATTGGGAAGTAACCTCAAGGATGAAGTGAAAGAATTAGCCAATGATAAAGTAATTGTTACCGGTTATGTTCCCGAAGTGGAACCCTATTTCCAAAAGAGTCGGATTTTTGTCGCACCCCTGCGATTTGGTGCGGGAATGAAGGGTAAAATAGGTCAAAGTCTTTCCCTAGGATTACCGACTATTACCACAAAAATTGGTGCCGAAGGTATGGGATTAATTGACCACCAAGATGTTTTAATTGCCGATACTGCCGAGGAATTTGCCCAAGCGGTGATCGAACTCTATGATCATAGGGAATTGTGGCAAAAACTCGCTGATAATTCCCTAGAAACTATTAAGAGATACCAACCCGCTACCGTGCAAACTAACCTACAAGCTTTGTTATCGAATCTAGGAATTATTGCTAAGGATAGTTAACAATAAAAAAGCTCATTTCTTCCACAGGTCTATTCTATGTCACCGAAATAAACTCTAGAATCCGCAATTTTGCAGAATTAAAAACCTATTGAGAGGCATTACTGATTTGATAAACGCCAACTTTTTCTAGAAGGAATTCCTGACTATAATGCCATAGGTTGCCTCGAAAAAGTTGACAAGACAATCTTAAAAACTTGGCAATTAATGCCCGTTTATTTCTGACTAACGACTGAATTATCATCTTTACCTTTACCCTTTTTCCTTGAAAAAATATGCCAACTTATCGTGATATCTCCAGTCAAGCTTTTAAACATCCCCTAGATCAGCAAGCTGAACAGGCCTTAAGATCAGTTCCAGGGTTTGATTTATTAGCGAAAAGTTTTTCCGAATATCTCTATGAACGTCCCCAGCAAATTTTATTAATGGGCAATGATCTAAAAGTCGGCCCGCGTCAATACGCCACTTTATACGGTATATATCGCCAATGTCTGCGGGATTTAGATATGTCTCCAGAACCGAATCTTTATGTCAGTCAAAACCCTTCAGCGAATGCCTATTCTTTAGGTTCGGAACATCCCTACATTGTCTTTAATACTGCCCTTTTAGACCTCTTAGATGAAGAAGAAATTAGGGTAATTCTTGCCCACGAATTAGGTCATTTAAAATGCGATCATAGTATTTTAATTCAAATGTCTTTTTGGGTGATGGGGGCGGCTAATTTCCTTGGGGGCATCACCTTAGGACTAGGAAAAGCCATTACTACCGGTCTAGTTTATGCCTTTTATGAATGGCGCAGAAAAGCCGAATTATCAGCAGACAGAGCGGCTTTATTAGTTAGCGATGATTTAAATTTAGTCCTGAGAACTTTAATGAAATGTGCAGGAGGAAGTCAAAAATACCTGCATGAATGCAACTTAGAAGAATTTATTCGTCAAGGGGAAGCCTACCGACAATTAGACCAAGATAACTTAAACCAGATTTATAAATTTCTCATTTATAATGGCGGTAATGGTTCCTTTTTAACCCATCCTTTTTCCGTGGAAAGAGTGCATTATCTACAGGAATGGTTTAACTCGGAATCCTATCGTCAAATTCGCCGGGGAAACTATGCCAAAACAGGGGTTAAAAGCTCAATTAATGTTGATGCTAATGATAGGGAAAGCGAAAGATTGCAGCGACAAATAGCAGAACTACAAGCGGAAATTGAACGGGCAAAAAGACAAAGAAACCATGAATAATCTATACGAAGGCAGGAGGCAGAGGGCAGGAGGCAAAAGGCAAAAGGCAGCTTTGTTCTCCCCACACCCCACACCCCACACCCCACACCCTTTACTGATCACTGAAAATACCCCCGCCTGTGTTTTGCCGATTTGGTGAGTACAATAGAGGTATCGGGGACCGAGAATAGCAATTCTCCCTACGATTATCCATAAACACTTACCCCCACTCTCTCTTTTTTGTTCTACTGCCCATGCTCCAAGATACCCAATCTATTCGTTACTATCAAAGACTAACCGATGACATGGTGGATCTTTGGCACCGTGGCTCGCGTTTTGATGAGATCCGGCTATATGTAGAAGGCTATTTAGCCTGTTTACGCCATTCTAATTCCATAGAACCCTATCTAATTCATCGTCTCGAAGCAGAAATCTTTCGCTTCCTGCGAGATCCTTCCAATTTTGAGTATCTCTCCCCCCAAACCCAAACCCAAACTGAGGCAGATTATGGCTATTATTAACCTTTACTCTTGCCTCTTGACTCTTGCCTGATCTCCACAAGCAACTTAAATGCGCGGACAGCTGACCAGGACAAATGGGGATTTTTACCAGCGCTCTACTGAGCTTGACAGGAACGAGATGCGGTCATCTGTAGAACAATAGTATCGATCGCTTTCACCAGGGCCTGTCCAGAAACCCGTTGATTATTAACGATAATGCTAAATAACATCGGTCCTTGGTTGGGGTGTTCTAGATAACCCGATAGGGCCCGCACACCGGTAAGAGTGCCGGTTTTAGCGTAAACTGTGCCAGTAGCGGCCGTCTGACGCATTCGGTTTCTCAGGGTGCCACTAATTCCCGCCACTGGTAAGGAAGCATAGAAAGTGTCGCGATTAGGAGAATAATACATCATCCGCAAAATTTCCACGATCGAGCGGGGAGTAGCGGTATTCTGGCGGGATAATCCCGAACCATCGGCTAAACGAAAACCACTGGGATTGATGCCCAATTGTGCCAAGATGGCAGTAACATTTTTAGAACCGCCGATAAAGCGAAAAAGAGTTTCAGCGTAGAAATTATTACTTCTCTGATTAGTGATATTAACCCAATCGCGCAGGGATTTTTTCTGAATTGTCGTTTCCGGGTTCATCACCTGTAAAGCGGCAGCCGTGGTAAATAACTTTGTATTAGAAGCAGGGATAAAATAGCGATCAGCGTTATGACTATAAATAACTGTTTGGCGATCGATAGATTCGATTAATATACCCCACTGATTGGGAGCTTGACCGATAATTTTATCGATATTTGCCCCAATCAATTGAGTACAGGTATTATTATTGGTGTTATTGTTTTCTGGCGGGGGAACGTATAATTCTATGGATTCGTTCGACGAGGAAGGAGCGGGATAAACAGACAGATTAACTTGAGCGATGCTAGGGTAGGCCAAGGCGATAGTGGCTACACTGGCCACTGTCAGCGAATTGAGGCTATTGAGGAGTTGTTTCATGCTGTGTTTGTGTAAGAGTCTGGTTTCCGTAAGCGTTCGCACTATTGTACCAGTTGCCGCTCAAGTGTCAAAGTTACCTGTCTAACAGATTTTAGCGGCTAATGCACACCAATGCCAGAGAAGAAAGCTGGCAATAGCCTGGAACTGCACTGATACCCCTTCTCAAGACCAGTTGGAATTTTTCTGGGTTCCAAAATCGTGCTATTTTGATACCGTTGACATTGCTGGTGACAATTTGGGGATAATAAAAGCAAAGTGTAGGAAAAGGGATATCAGACCCATGTATTCTGTCTCAGATGATTCCAAAACAATGACGAATACCAGCCGTCAAACTGTGCTAGAGACGTTAAACTTACAAAAAACTTATCGGACAGGATTCTGGTTAAATAAAAAAATCGAATCCTTGAAAAACTGTACTTTAATTGTCCATGAGGGCGAAACTTTTGGATTATTAGGCCCGAACGGGGCCGGCAAAACCACACTCTTAAAAACCCTTTTGGGGATTGTCCGACCCACTTCCGGACGGGCCTTGATTCTCGGTCAACCAATTGGCGATCGCTCGGTCAGGCAACGCATCGGCTATCTTCCTGAAAATGCCTACTACTACGACTATCTCACCGGCTGGGAATTCCTACAATTAATCGCCGGCATTTTTCAAATTCCCTCTTCTGTGCAGAAAAAACGCATTCCTGAATTATTGGATTTAGTGGGATTAGACCGCAAAACTGCCCAGAAAAAACAATTGCGTCAATATTCTAAGGGTATGACGCAACGGATCGGTATAGCCCAAGCATTAATCAATGATCCTGAATTAGTCTTTCTCGATGAACCGATGTCGGGACTGGATCCTATCGGTCGCTATCAGGTGCGAGAAATTATTCAATCCCTCAAACAACAGGGGAAAACCATCTTTTTTAACTCTCATATTCTCTCCGATGTGGAACAAATTTGCGATCGCATTGCCCTGTTGGCCCGGGGAGAATTACTCTGTGTCGGTTCCCTCGAGCAAATTCTCGGTCGTGCTGATGTCTATCAGGTGATTGTTCAAGGTGGTAGGGAGGAGCAACTGCAGCAATGGATACTCGGGTTGCATTGGCGCGATCATTGTTGGCACGGACAATTACAGGGAGAACCCGCTGCTTTTCTGGCTGCCCTGCCTAGTATGGATGCTCGCTTGATTAGTCTTAATTTAGCTCGTGCTTCCCTAGAAGAATTTTTTATCGACCAATTACGTCAGCGCGGTATTACCTCTAGTCAATAAGCACTCTCAGAGCAAATCCGTTGAGTATAGGCTACTTATGAGGACAGGCAAAAGGCAAAAGAGGGAATAGATAATCAGTTTTTAATAACTGGATTTAGTATTAATCTGTAAGGCAAGTTGCCAAAAAGGAGACGAGCGTGCGACGGGGAAGACATAAAATTTTTATCGGCATGGCCCCGGGGGTCGGGAAAACTTACAAAATGCTGGAGGAGGGGCATAGCCTCAGAAAGCAGGGAACCGACGTGGTGATTGGACTGCTTGAAACCCACGGCAGGAAAGAGACCGCCGAAAAAGCTGAGGGACTGGAAATCGTACCGAGAAAAATCCTAGAGAAAGAGGGATTCACTCTCTCGGAAATGGATACGGAAGCGATTATCGCCCGCTCGCCGCAGCTGTGTCTGATCGATGAATTAGCCCACACGAACGCGCCTGGTTCGGAGCGAGAGAAACGCTTTCAGGACGTGGAGATAATTTTATCCCAGGGAATCGATGTTTACTCGACAGTGAATATCCAGCATATCGAGAGTTTAAACGATCTGGTCGCCCGAATCACCGGGGTGGTGGTGCGGGAGCGAATACCCGATCGAATTTTGGAGGAAGCTGATGAAGTGATCGTGGTAGATGTTACTCCCGAAACCCTAGAGGAAAGATTATTAGCGGGAAAAATCTACGCTCCCGAAAAGATCCAACAATCTTTAAATAATTTCTTTCAACGGCGCAATTTAATCGCCCTCCGGGAACTCGCCCTGCGCGAAGTGGCCGATACGGTAGAAGAAGAAGCGAGTAATTCGACCAAATTCATCGGTCAATCCTGTCCCGTTCACGAACGGGTATTAGTCTGTATTTCCACCTATCCCAACTCTTTACGATTATTACGTCGGGGAGCGCGGATAGCGGGGTATATGAACGCAGAATTTTTCGTGATTTTCGTCGATAACCCCGATCGCTTTCTCTCCAAAGAGGAGGCTTTACATATCGAAACCTGCGAACGTTTATGTCGAGAATTCGAGGGTAAATTCTTACGGGTTAAAAGCTATCAGGTGGCCGAAGCGATCGCAGAAGTGGCCGAACGGGAACGGATCACCCAGATTGTGATCGGGGAGAGCCTTCAATCGCGCTGGAAGCATTTCATCAAAGGTTCTTTCACCCAAAAACTCATGCGCCTGATCTGGCAGAAAAATATCGATCTTCACATCATCGCCACCGATCCAAAAGTACCAATTAGGGGTTTGCTGAAAAAGTAGGGGCGAAGCATTCGGGCAATAACCTATCGCTGAAACCGTAGATTTTCTATCCGAATGCTTCGCCCCGACAGGATGCGATCGCTCATCAAGAGGCAAGGTTTTTGAGCCACTAGCTTGAAAACCTTGCAGCTGCTTGGCCAAACAGGCCCCTAAAACCCTTTACCTCGTCTATATTTCTGGACTTCCCCCGTATAAATATACTAGCTATGGCTAAAAGTCTTACACAGCCTGAGTTAAAGCAATATAATACTAATGGACTACTGGACACAAACTCCGGAAGTCCTTACGC
>NZ_JACJSW010000091.1:0-6368 GCF_014698375.1 Microcystis flos-aquae FACHB-1344
CGAAAATTGATCATCAAGCGGAGCGAACTGTTCCGAGGGAACCTCGGAACCAGCACGCGCACCAAGAAGAAGATGATATTTTCACTGTTACTATTACAGTTCCTCGTTGTTATCAAGAAATTTAGGGGACAAAAATAACTTTAGATTTTGTTGTCAATGGACGACGCCAACCTGATTTGCTTTATGCCTTAGAATCTAATAAACCTGTTACGGTTCAGATTTTTAGAAGAGAACATAAAGAGAATCAATGGTACATTCATTTATCCCCTTATGGGCCAGCAATTCCTTATATTTCTCATCAAAGAAATGGGTGTCTAGGGATTGACTTAAATGCTCAATCTATTGACCTTGTTTATGTTAAAAGAGATGGAAACTTACCTTCACAAGAAGGAAAGAAAACCTTATTTTCTTGGGAGATTCCCACAGGAACGACGGGACAAGTTGAAGCATCTTTAAGGAACATTGTGGCTGAAATTGTCAGAATAGCTGAAACTTTTCAATGTCCCATCGCTTGTGAAGACTTAGATTTTAGTCAAAAGAAAGCTAAGTTAAGACATTCTCCGAAAAAGTATAATCGGATGCTTAGTGGCTTTGTTTATGATAAATTTAGAGCGTTTTTAGTCGCTAGAGCCGAAAAATATGGGATAGAAGTCATTTTCAAAAATCCTTTGGCCACATCGGTTATTGGGATGGTAAAATATATGGCTAAATATGGACTCAATTCAGCTTTTTCTGCGGCCATGGTGATTGCCAGACGAGCATTAGGGTTCTGTGAGAGGATACCTCGCTCTTATTGGCCAATCATAGGGATTTGTACTGAATCACCAGAGGATGGTTTAGTGCAATCATGGGGTCAATGGGGGAAACTCTGTAAGCTCTTGAGTGAACAGAATATAGCGTTTCCTAAGCTAGTGAGGTACACCTATTTTTCTTCCCTTTTGCCTCTTGCCTTTTGCCTCTTGCCTAAAACCCATAACTTTTGTACCTCAGCAGACTGAAAAACGCTATATCTCCCGACACCAAATGTTTGAACCAGCGAAAGTCCTAGAGGCACTGCAATTAGCAGTTTCCCGAACTAGAAGGGGGGAATCTCCCCCCAGCAAAGGCAGGAAAGTCAAATCTGCTTGTCTACCAGTAGTTTTTTCAAACAGTCAAACTCACGGGGAGTCACCGATGCCCCAAAACTGTTAGTCTAATAAGATATTATTAGATACCAACAGGTTTTTAGTAGGTGTAAACAAGCCTAGAGGATCGGGTTTGTCTTAGCTTAGTCTATTGGAGGACTTAGGGCTACAGAAAACCTCAACCTCAGCCGGTTTTTGGATGCGATCGCCTCGCTCGCTCCTTCCCAGGGCTTGACATAAATCCCGCAATAATGTTACAATGAGAAACTGGCTTAAGCCAAAGACAGCAGGTGCGAAACAGCTTAAATACCCTGCCGAGGTCAAAGCGAGAAAACAGCGGCCAAAAAGACTAAAGAGAGAGATTTTCTGTCTTGGTCGTGCCTGAACTGGATTCTCTCCACTCAACCCCGGCGCTACAAGGGGTTATTTTTGCGCCTCTGGAACAGATCCCCCGCATACAGGAGGTGAACAAGGGATGGGGAGAAGCAGAGAAAGCAAGGGAGTAATTCTAGAAGAATTAAAAACCTCCCTGAGGGAAGCTCAATTAACGATGGTCATCGACTATCAAGGTTTAACCGTCGCCGAAATCAGCAATCTACGCCGCAAATTGCGCCCCACGGGAACGATTTGTCAAGTCACCAAAAATACTTTGATGGGCTTGGCGATCGCTGAAGATAGTGGCTGGGAACCGATGAAAAGCCTTTTATCGGGAACATCCGCCTTTCTGCTCGTAAAAGAGGATATCGGTGGAGCTTTCAAGGCCTATCAAGAGTTCAAAAAAGAAAGCAAAAAAACCGAATTGCGCGGCGGTGTCCTCAAAGAAGGGACCAAAGGTCAACTGTTAACAGAAGATCAGCTCAAAGCGATCGCCGATTTACCGTCGAAAGAACAGTTAATCGCTCAGGTCGCCGGAGCAATTAACGCCATTGCCACCAAACTGGCCCGCAGCATCAACGAAGTTCCCGCCTCTTTGGCCCGTGCCGTCGATGCCGTGGCCCGTCAAGAAGAAAAAGAAGCGGCTTAAGACCGCGCCAATCAATCACTTACAAACAATTAGGAGTCTAACCCATGTCTGCTGTAGCTGAAATCTTAGAAAAACTGAAAACCCTGACCCTCTTAGAAGCTGCGGAATTAGTCAAAGGTATCGAAGAAACCTTCGGAGTTAGCGCCGCTGCTCCGGCCGGTGGCATAATTATGGCCGCTCCCGGGGCTGCTCCCGCGGCCGCCGCTGAAGCTGTGGAAGAACAAACCGAATTTAACGTCGTTCTCGAAGAAGTTCCCGCCGACAAGAAAATTGCTATCCTCAAGGTAGTGCGCGAATTGACTGGTTTAGGACTCAAAGAAGCGAAAGACCTAGTAGAAGCCGCTCCCAAAGCGGTTAAAGAAGGCACTAACAAAGATGATGCCGCCGCCGTCAAGAAAAAACTGGAAGATGCCGGGGCAAAAGTTAGCGTTAAATAGATCGCCACTGATTCTGGGGATGTAGATTACATCCCCAGACAAGCCGAAAAGCTCATTTCCTGATACTATAGGATTGTCATAGCAATCTTGTAGGATGTCCAACCATGGAAAGCGTCGCTTACATCTTGGTTTTAACTATGGCCTTGGCGGTAATTTTCTTCGCCATCGCCTTCCGGGAACCTCCCCGGATTCAAAAGTAAATTTCTTAACTCCGTTTAACTTAATAATTTTCTTCCCTGAGCCGCCCGCTTGTCAAAAGCAGGTTAGCGGCTCTGGTTTTCGTATTTAAAGGCTTAAATTAAAGGTTCCCCTCACCGAGCGCCTCCTATGCAGTGTCCTAATTGTCAGCATACCGATAGTCGCGTTTTAGAGTCCCGTTCCTCCGAAAACGGTCAGAGCATTCGTCGTCGTCGTGAATGCTTACAGTGTAAATATCGCTTCACCACCTACGAGCGCATAGAATTCGTGCCGATCACGGTGATTAAAAAAGATGGTAAACGGGAATCTTTTGATCGCTGCAAACTGCTGCGGGGTATCGTCCGCGCCTGCGAAAAAACCGGCATTCCCCCCTCAAGATTAGAGGCGATCGTCAATGATATCGAATCCCGTCTGCAGCAAGACTCAAAACGGGAGGTAACAAGTCAGGAGATCGGTCAATTAGTCCTAGAATACCTCCGGCAAGAATCGGAAGTAGCCTATGTGCGCTTTGCTTCGGTTTATGGCAATTTTCAGGGAATTAGAGACTTTATCGCCGCTTTAGCGCTGCTGCAATCCTCCGAAATCGAACGCGCTCATCCTTCTTGGTCTCAAGTGGAAGAAGCCAGCGTGATCACCTCATCTTAAATAGTCCCCGATTCAGTTATAATTAGGATCCCTTGTGCTATTTAAAGCCCAAGCTCTGGTTAGATTCTTAAGAGTCATTCTTGAGGCGGATTGCCTGCAAGAAAGCCGGATGCGGCAGTTCATCCCCTAGGCCCTGCCTAGGAACTAAATTGGGAGGCATCTCCTTTATTTAGAAACTGTACATCACATAGGAGGAAAAACCTACGGAAATTCCGAGGCCCAAACAACGTACATGACCACCCAAAAAACCGCAAACAAAAACATAGGCTTTACCCATGAAGATTTTGCCGCCCTTCTAGACAAATACGATTATCATTTCAGTCCGGGAGATGTTGTCGCCGGGACTGTTTTCAGCATGGAACCCCGGGGAGCGCTCATCGATATCGGTGCTAAAACCGCCGCTTTTATCCCCGTGCAGGAGATGTCGATCAACCGCGTCGATAATCCCGAAGAAGTTTTACAACCTAACGAAACCAGGGAATTTTTCATCCTTACCGACGAGAATGAAGATGGACAGCTAACCCTGTCGATCCGTCGCATTGAATATATGCGCGCTTGGGAACGGGTGCGTCAATTGCAAAAAGAAGATGCTACCGTGCGATCAAATGTTTTTGCCACTAACCGTGGTGGGGCATTAGTCAGGATTGAAGGTCTCCGCGGCTTTATCCCCGGTTCTCACATTAGCACCAGAGAGGCGAAAGAGGATTTAGTTGGTCAGGAATTGCCCTTAAAGTTTTTAGAAGTGGATGAGGATCGCAACCGTCTGGTTTTAAGTCATCGTCGCGCTTTAGTGGAACGCAAGATGAACGGTTTAGCCGTGGGACAGGTGGTAATCGGTTCCGTGCGCGGAATCAAGCCCTACGGTGCTTTCATCGATATCGGTGGAGTCAGTGGTTTACTGCATATTTCCGAAATCTCTCACGATCACATTGACACCCCCCACACGGTTTTCAATGTCAATGATGAGTTAAAAGTGATGATTATCGATCTCGATGCCGAAAGAGGTCGCATTTCCCTCTCGACTAAACAATTAGAACCCGAACCGGGAGATATGCTGAAAAATCGCCCGTTAGTGTTTGAAAAAGCGGAAGAAATGGCGATTAAATACCGAGAAAAACGTCTAGCGGAAGCGGAAGGCCGCACTGTCTCGGAAGTAGTCGCAGAAATCGAAGGTCCTCCCGCCTTGGAGGAGGAAGATTTAGTTCTCGCTGCCACCGAGGAGTAGGTCAGTTATCAGTTAT
The DNA here is from genome assembly GCF_014698375.1 of Microcystis flos-aquae FACHB-1344. Lineage (NCBI taxonomy): Bacteria > Bacillati > Cyanobacteriota > Cyanophyceae > Chroococcales > Microcystaceae > Microcystis > Microcystis flos-aquae. Next base: position 4,670 of record NZ_JACJSW010000091.1, read on the forward strand.
CAGTCGTCAGTTATCAGATTTGAGTTTTAAGTGTACAGTATTAAATAGAAGTTTCCTACTGTCTTTTCACTGATTACTGTTTACTGATCACTGATCGCTGAAACGTCTCCCAACCGCTCATTTAATTGAAATCCTGAAAACCGACACTGCTGGCAACTCCTGTAATTCCGGTCATCTCCTCACTACTGTTGGCATCGAGGAAACGATCCAAGTGATCAAAAGTGGTTCCGTAGGTAATAGTGTTATCGTCGTATCCTTTCAGACTGACGGTATGTTGATTAAAAGCTTGGTGGAGATGGGGTAAACCGATGAGATAACTGTAGGTAGTTGCTCCGATGGCTAAATCCCTACCCATTTCTTTAGTAGCCGACTCTAAACGAAAAGCGGCGTTGACCGTATCGCCGATCGCCGTATAATCTGGATGTTCACCGCTGCCAGTATTGCCCACCATGGCATAACCGGTATTCACTCCCGCACCGATGCGTAATTTAAAGGGTAAGGGATATTCTTCGCTTAAGGCCCGGGTCATCCTGTATATTTGCGTAATTGCTTGGAAAATTTGCAAGATATCGTCTTGATTGACTTCCTGTTGGCCGTGAAACCAGATGGCCATGATCGCATCACCAATATATTTATCTACCCAACTGCCGGAACTGCGGATAATACTCCCGGCATGGCGAAACCAATTGCCAATCAGAGAAGAAAGCACTTTTTCGTCTAATTGCCTCGTTAAAGCCGTAAAATTTCGTATATCCACCACCATCACCGATGTTAAGCGACGTTCATGGAGGGCGAAGGTGGGGGTATCCCATTCTAAATTGCGCGGTTGCTTGCCTATGTTAGTGGGAGTAGGACGATAGAACTGCACTTCGGTTTTGCCAAAGGTGATCCGATCTTTGTCATGGATAGTCACGGGAATGGCTACCCTTCTGCCATTAACAAAAGTTCCATTGCGACTACCGAGATCGATCAGATAAAAATCTCCTGTTTCCGTGGATTGTAAAATAGCGTGATTGCGAGAGATACAGTGATCTTTAATCACGATATCGTTGTCTTTGCCCCGTCCGATTGTCCAGTAAGGTCTCCCCACGAGAGGGAAAAAACGCTGTCCCTTCTCGGCATGGAGTAGTAAATAAGGATGTTGTCCTAGTATATCCACGGGTAGATCAGCTGCAATAGATAGATGGCAGTAACTACATATCATATAGCGAATATTCCGCAGCTCTTCAGATGTTTGGCTCTTCGGTTTGTGTTATGCAATGGACGGGGGTTATAAGGGATGGAACCCTTATATAGAAAGGCATTTAGCGATTTTTGTCAATTGTTTTTGATATAGCTGAACTTCCCCCATACATATATACCATAATAGCCCAAAACCCTTATCCATCAATGGATGTACCCCCTTAACTTTTCTTAATGTACCCATGTAATTTGTAACATTTCTTAATGGACAAGAATTCTCTCTATTTGCTAGAATGGTAGTCATGTATATAGAAAAAGTTCCTAACCGTAATTCCCCCCCCGCTGTCCTTCTTCGTGAATCCTATCGAGAAGGAGATCAAGTCAAAAAAAGAACCCTGGCCAACCTCTCAAAATTACCCGATGATATTATCGACAATCTAAAACTGGCTCTTAAAGGGGCAACACTGTCAATGACTGAAGGCATTCCCGCTCATTTTGAAGTGATTAGAAGTCTTCC
>NZ_JACJSW010000092.1:0-27128 GCF_014698375.1 Microcystis flos-aquae FACHB-1344
TTCTGATTCGAGAGGATTTTTCACTGATTATTTTATCTAAACCTAATTTTTTAATCGTCTCTAAAATAGCCATCACATGACCATGAGGAAGACTTCTAATCACTTCAAAATGATTGGGAATGCCTTCATTCATGGACAGTGTTGCTCCTTTAAGAGCCAGTTTTAGATTGTCGATAATATCATCGGGTAATTTTGAGAGGTTGGCAAGGGTTCTTTTTTTGACTTGATCTCCTTCTCGATAGGACTCACGAAGAAGAACAGCGGGAGGGGAATTACGGTTAGGAACTTTTTCTATATACATGACTACCATTCTAGCAAATAGAGAGAATTCTTGTCCATTAAGAAATGTTACAAATTACATGGGTACATTAAGAAAAGTTAAGGGGGTACATCCATTGATGGATAAGGGTTTTGGGCTATTATGGTATATATGTATGGGGGAAGTTCAGATATAGAACCGCATGAAAAAGTGAATTAGTATTTGGCAGATCGATAAAAATAATCAAAAAGCTAATTTTGTTACTCTTTACTACGATAAAATTAAGGAGTATGAATAATGCAACCCGTCCAACTTTTTCAACAAGTCAAATTATGTAGAGATGTCCCCGACACTATTTTTAAAAAAGGTGATCAGGGAACAATTGTTGAATATTTACCTCCTAAGGAACAACAATCAGAAGCAGGTTATCTGTTATCTGTTATCTGTTATCTGTTATCTGTTATCTGTTATCGGTTATCGTGTTATCGTGTTATCGTGTTATCGGTTATCTCCTAGAAATGTTTGACAATAACGAAACCATTGACGTGATAGCGGTTCCCGTTTCTTGGATAACTTCTATTAACTAACGATTAGCAAAAATTCAGGCTACATTAGAAGAAGATTAGAAACTCTTGATCACCTATACCAACCATGAAAATTAAAGCAATTCTCAAAATTTAACTTTTTATCCAAATAGGAGAAATTTCATGAGTACCACCATCAATCTTCAAATCACTTTTGAATCTCTAACCGAAGCCATTAAATCCCTTGACTTAACGCAAAAACAACAATTATTAGAAATACTAGAACAACAAATTTTTCAAGCAGAAGAAACTTCCTATCAAGACGACGAGGAAACCTTAGCAGAACTTCAACAAGTTCGGGATGAATATCAATCAGGCGACTATGTGACCCTTGAACAATACTTGAGCAAGGATTAAATCACAATGGATTATAGTATTAAAATCTCTAAATCTGTACAAAAACAGATTGATAACTTACCTAATCCCATCAAAAGTCGTATTCTTGAAAAAATCAAAGATTTATCAGTAGAACCTCGTCCCCCTGGTGTAGTCAAATTAAAAAATTCTGATTATGAATACCGTTTGCGTGTTGGTGACTATCGAGTTCGCTATGAAATTGATGACCCAAAACAGGTAATACTCATCTTGCAATGTAAACATCGAAGAGATGTCTATCGCTAATAATTTAGAAACATTGCGCTACTTCAAATCCGAATTGGTGTTTCTCGCCGAAATCGCCCACAAAACCAATCGCCCTCAACTTGCCCTCAGCCATTGCCAACAAGCGCTTGAATTATGCCAAGAATTGGGGATTCCCTTGGTTAAATATTGTGAGGAACTGTTAGGGCAAATTCAGGCTACGTTAGAGAATAATTAAGGTAAATTATTATCTCAAAAATTAATATTTAACTGAACAAAGCTATGATAAAACTAACTTTAAACGAAGCCCAAAGTCAACTACCTGACCTCCTTAAAGCTGCCTCAAAAGGTGAACAAGTTATTATCCAGAATCATGAGGGTCAAGACTTTCAACTCATTTCTCTTCCTACTACTATTAAAAATCCCCAATATGGAAGCGCAAAAGGCATCGTTAAAATGCTTGACAATTTTGATGATCCCATCGAAGAATTTGAGGAATATATGCCATGAAAATTTTAATGGATACCCACGCCTTTTTATGGTTTATCGAAGGTGATAATAATCTTAGTGATGCTGCCCGTTCTCTGATCGAAAATAATCAATATCAAAAACGATTAAGTATCGCTAGTCTCTGGGAAATGTCCATCAAAGCCAGCCTTAACAGATTAGAATTAAAGACAACTTTCCCAAATTTAATTCAAAATTATGTTTATGGTAATGGCTTTGATATACTATCTATTAACGCCGAACATCTCGAACAACTCAAGAGACTCCCTTACTACCATAAAGATCCTTTTGATCGCCTAATAATCGCTCAAAGCTTAACTGAAAATATTCCGATTCTCACTAAAGATGAGTTATTTAAGCGATATACTGAAAATTTATTGTGGTAAACCTGAAAAGAAGAAACTTTAGCAAATTAATCACAAAAACTAACAGGCAAACTTTAAACCTTATTGATTTTCCATGCAAAACCCAATTAACCTCACTATTGAGCGCTTTCAAGAAAACGGACAAGATTACTATGTCGCCACCAGTCCCGATATACAAGGACTTGTCGCTGAAGCTGATACAATAGATGCCGTCATTGATATTGCCAAAGACTTAATTCCCATCCTATTAGAATTGGAAACAAAGGAGTGTGAATAATGCAAACCGTCCACAAAATGAGGAACAATTAATTATGAACATCAAAGATTATCCCTTTGCTCAAGACTTGATTACGGATAATCAAGGTCAGATACAGCAAGTTATCATTAATTTTGAAGATTATCAACAAATAATAGAAACCTATGAAGATACTGGACTCTATTGCGCCATGATAGACGTTAAAGATGAAACTCCCTTAACTTTGGAGGAAGCTTTAATTGAATTAGAAAAAGAATGAAAATTAACTATCTTCCTACTTTTATCAAGGAACTTAAAGATTTAAAAAGTACCTCCCCTTACTCAGTCATAAAAAATCTTGTCTTTACTGATATTTTAGCAGTTAAGCAGCTAAGTGAAATTAACAACCTTAAAAAATTAAAAGGAGAATATAATGCCTATCGTATCCGAATTCGTGATTATAGAATTGTTTTTTTTGTTGAAGAAGATACAATTACATTTGCTCGTGTTCTTCATCGTCGAGAATTCTATAGTTATTTCCCGTAAAATTTCGGTAGATAAAGAATCATTGAAAAGCCTTTGTCGAAATAGCCCACAAAATGAATCACTGCGATCGCGCTTTCAACTACTGCCAACAAGTGCTTGAATTATGCCAAGAATTGGGGATTACCTTGTTTAAAAATTGTGAGGAACTGTTAGGGCAAATTCAGGTTACATTAGAAGAAGATTAGAAACTCTTGATCACCTATACCAACCATGAAAATTAAAGCAATTCTCAAAATTTAACTTTTTATCCAAATAGGAGAAATTTCATGAGTACCACCATCAATCTTCAAATCACTTTTGAATCTCTAACCGAAGCGATTAAATCCCTTGACTTAACGCAAAAACAACAATTATTAGAAATACTAGAACAACAAATTTTTCAAGCAGAAGAAACTTCCTATCAAGACGACGAGGAAACCTTAGCAGAACTTCAACAAGTTCGGGATGAATATCAATCAGGCGACTATGTGACCCTTGAACAATACTTGAGCAAGGATTAAATCACAATGGATTATAGTATTAAAATCTCTAAATCTGTACAAAAACAGATTGATAACTTACCTAATCCCATCAAAAGTCGTATTCTTGAAAAAATCAAAGATTTATCAGTAGAACCTCGTCCCCCTGGTGTAGTCAAATTAAAAAATTCTGATTATGAATACCGTTTGCGTGTTGGTGACTATCGAGTTCGCTATGAAATTGATGACCCAAAACAGGTAATACTCATCTTGCAATGTAAACATCGAAGAGATGTCTATCGCTAATAATTTAGAAACATTGCGCTACTTCAAATCCGAATTGGTGTTTCTCGCCGAAATCGCCCACAAAACTAATCGCCCTGAACTTGCTCTCAACTACTGCCAACAAGCGCTTGAATTATGCCAAGAACTGGGGATTCCCTTGGTTAAAGATTGTGAGGAACTGTTAGGACAAATTCAGGGAAACTTAGTAGATTCAGACAATAAATTAAAGTAACCCTGAGAAAATTTCAGTTTTTATCTATAAAAAACAATGCCTGCCAAAGATATTTTTCATGACTGTGTAAAACACGCCCTAATCAAAGACGGCTGGACAATTACCCATGACCCCCTACGGATTCGTTTAACAAGAGGTAAAAACCTGTTTGTTGATTTGGGAGCAGAAAGACTATTAGCCGCAGAAAAGGGAACAGAAAAAATAGCCGTTGAAATTAAGAGCTTTACTCGTCCCTCTGATATGAAAGACCTTGAAGAGGCAGTTGGTCAATTTGTCGTTTATACCCATCTTTTAAGGCGTTATTATCCCGAATATAAACTATTTTTGGCTGTTAGCGAAAACACCTGCAAAACAGTATTTGAAGAAGAAGCAGGTCAAACCTTAATTGAAGATGGTATTATTCAGTTATTTAGTTTTGATCCCAACCAGGAGGTAATTGTACGATGGATTCCTTAATTGCCCAATATCGGCAAATTATTGAAAAAACATTCCAAGATTATGCCGACTTCCTCGACACCGATCGCCAAATCCAAATCGAATTAGTCCTAGATCAAACCCGCGATCGCTATTTATTGGTTGAAACAGGTTGGCAAAATGGTTATCGAATCTACGGAACCCTATTACATATTGATATTATTGATCAAAAAATTTGGATTCAACACGACGGAACTGAGGATGGTATTGCCGATGAATTAGTAGCCGCAGGAATCCCTCAAAACCAGATTATTTTAGCCTTTAAATCCCCTGAAATTAGACCCTATACAGGCTTTGCTGTCGCTTAACGTTCAAATATGATGGACAATTCTCAAGACCGCGATTGCGCTCTCAACTACTGCCAACAAGCCCTTAAATTCCCCCAGGAGCCAGGCATTCCCCTAATAAAAGACGGAGAGGAACTCCTCGTAAAAATGGTTCTTCGGTTTGTCTTATGCAACAGACAGGATTATAAGAGATGAAACCCCTATAGAGAAAAACATTGCTGCGATTTTTGTTAATTGTTTTCGCTCTAGAATGAACTATACTTTAGACGTTCATAATCTGAGATTTATTAAACTTCTGAAATCGGAGAGTGAGCAAGGAATCAAGTTCTTTTTTAGGTTTCAGATGGGCATCATTCAGACATCCATAAATAGCCGAAGAAAACTCAGAAAAGTTTTCAATCCCTCGTTGCAAGGGTCTCCCTTGTAACGCATTTCCAGAGGTTCTACCTCTTGTGTAACCCATCAGGGAAGGGAGGGAGACCCTCCCTTTTCTCAATAGACCACACCAGAGGCGAAATCGCCTACTTTTGACCGTTACCCTGCATAGCTAAAACCGCATCGCGCAGTTTATCCGGCACTTCTTGCAGGTGATCCTCATCCCACTGGAAGAAACCGACACCCATAGTCAAAGAACGCAATTCAACGATAAAATCGTGCATTTCCGCTTGGGGGAGATGGGCCGTTACCTGATCCCAACCTTTCCACTCCGCAGAAGCTTCAAAACCCTGAATTTGACCGCGTTTACCACTGATTAACTGCAAAACCTTGGCGGTGTATTCTGAGGGAGCGAGAACTGTCACCGATAGAATTGGTTCTAATAAGACCGGATGACATTTAGGCAGTCCTTCCGTCATCGCTAGACGGGCCGCTTGTTTAAAAGCTTGTTCGGAACTATCGACACTGTGATAGGAACCATCGGTGAGGGTGACATCAATATCCACCACGGGGAAACCCAAAGGACCATGACCGAGATATTCCCGCACTCCCGTTTCTACCCCGGGGATATACTGTTTGGGGACGACACCACCGACGATGGTTTCATGGAAGTGGAAACCTTCCCCCCGGGGTAAGGGTTTAATATCGAGGTAAACATCGCCAAAAGCACCGTGGCCGCCGGTTTGGTGTTTATAACGTCCGTGGGATTTGGTGCTGGTTTTGATCGTTTCCTTGTAGGGAACTTGGGGTAAATGGGTGGTCATCGGTAGATTATACTTGCGCGCTAGGCGATCGAGGGCCACTTGCAGATGAATTTCTCCCTGTCCCCAGAGAATCACTTCTTTAGTGTCGCCGTGTTGTTCCCAGTAGAGGGAAGGATCTTCTTCGATCAGTTTCGTCAAAGCTGAACTTAATTTCACTTCATCCTTGCGATTTGCGGCGGCAATAGCGAGAGCAAAGACGGGTTTAAGCTGTAATCCTTTGGGAAGAGCGGGTTTTTGACTGCCGCTGCTAACCACATCTCCGGTGGCGATTCCTTCCAAACGACCGAGAGCGACAATTTCCCCCGCTTGGGCCTGCTGTAGGGGTTGTTGTTGTTGTCCCGTGAGACGATAGATACCACCAATCCGCACACCGTTCAAGGCCATGCCATCGTTAAGGGTTCCCTGCCAGATTCGCGCTAGGGACAGGCGACCGCCCTGGGGAGTAAAATAGGTTTTGAGGATTTGTACCACTGCATCTCCATCCGCACTGGGATCGAGACCGCGACGGTTGGCAGTAATTGTCGGGGCCGGTGTTTCTTCCACTAAAGCGGTGAGGAGATGACGCACACCATAGTCCCGTTCCGCCATACCGAAGAACACAGGTACTATCTGATCGGCTCCCAGTTCTTGTTTTAAGTCTTGGAGAATTTCTTCCCGGGAGGGGTTAATATCTTCGAGGAGTTCTTCTAAAAGATGATCATCAAATTCGGCGATCGTTTCTAGCATTTCTTGTCGAGCAATCTGTTCTTCTTCCTTGAGGTGGTCGGGTAAAGCTACAGGATCGGCGGGACTGTTAGCATGGTAATGATAAGCCTGTTCGTTGATTAAATCGATGAATCCGATAATTTCGTTGTTCTGACGGATAGGATATTGCTGGGGAACGAGGGGACGACTAGAAACGGATTTGAGAGCTTGTAGGACTTCGTTAAAGTGACTATTACAGCGATCCATCTTGTTGATGAAGATTAGATGCGGAATTTCCCAATCATCAAGGAATTTTAGCAAGGGAGCCAGGGTGAGAACTCGATCGACCACCGGTTCACAAACGATAATAGCAGCACCGGCCCCGACGAGGGCATTATAGGTTTCACTGGCAAATTCGATCGAACCGGGGCAATCGAGAAAGGTAAAATTTAGGTCTTGGTATTGACTATGGGCAACGGAAACTTCTACACTCATCTGTCGATCCCGCGCTTGCGTGGAACTATCAGCGACGGTATTGCGATCGCTAATTTTACCTTTTCTGGTGATGGCTCCTGTGACGAAAAGTAAACTTTCCAGTAAGGAGGTTTTTCCACTGGAGTAGGGGCCGACAAGGGCCACATTACGGGTGTTTGCTCCGATACTTTGATTCATACAGATACCCCCAAGAATGATTTAGTGATTAGTTGCGGCGATTGGGCGATATTTACACTCGATCGCCCTAGGAAATATACTGTCATAGCACTGAAAATTACTCTCAGGACGTAGTTAGAAGCGAAAGGCCTGTCTTGCCATAATTTTGCCCAGTGCTACAGGTGTATTCTTTCTTACTCTTCACCCTAACTCAGTCTCAAGCATCACATCCCATTCTCGCAATCTCTTGTAAAGTCTCGCCTACTTTTAGTTAAGGAACTTGAATAAATGTTAACTAGGGTTTGCTAAATAAGTTTTTCGTGGGTGTGGGGTGTGGGGTGTGGGGTGTGGGGAAATGGGGAAATGGGGAAATGGGGAAATGGGGAGAATAAATAAAAATAATCTCCTGTCTCCTGAATCGGAGTCTCCTGAATCGGAGTCTCCTACCTCCAGGAAAAATTTTTTCAGCAAATGTTAACTAAGCTGTTGACTATCGAGAGTCTTTCGCATCAACCGGACTCACAAAAACGAGATGCAGCCTGATATAGTGAGAGGTCGGGATGATGTTTATCAAGCAATTTTTATGTTAAAAGCTGGAATCGTGGGACTGCCAAATGTGGGTAAATCGACCCTATTTAACGCTCTGGTGGCTAATGCCAAGGCCGAGGCCGCTAATTTCCCCTTTTGTACCATTGAACCGAATGTGGGTGTGGTATCCGTCCCCGATGAACGTCTGGAGGTTTTGGCTAAAATCTCTAATTCTGAGAAAATCGTGCCGACGCGGATTGAATTTGTCGATATTGCCGGATTAGTCAAGGGTGCGAGTCGCGGGGAAGGATTGGGTAATCAATTTTTGGCTAATATCCGGGAAGTGGACGCGATCGTTCATGTGGTGCGCTGTTTTGATAATGATGATATTATTCATGTTTCCGGTTCCGTGGATCCGGCCCGGGATATCGAGGTGATTAATCTAGAGTTAGCTCTGGCGGATTTGGGACAGGTGGAGAAGCGGGTGGAACGTTTACGCAAACAGGCGAAAAATAGCAAGGAAGCCGCCGAAGAATTGGCTATCCTTGAAAAAATCCTAATTTGTCTTAATGACGGTATTTCGGCGCGAAAAGTGGATTTAAGCAAAGAGGAAGAAGAATTAATTAAAAATCTCGGTTTATTGAGTCGTAAACCGATTATTTATGCCGCTAATGTGAGCGAAGATGATCTGGCCACGGGTAATGATTGGGTAGAAAGTGTCCGTCAAATTGCCCAAGAGGAACAGGCCAAAGTTGTGATCGTTTCTGCTCAAGTGGAATCGGAATTAGTGGAATTGTCGGAGGAAGAAAGAAAAGATTTTCTCGGTTCTTTAGGAGTAGAAGAAGGGGGATTAAAATCTTTAATTAAAGCTACCTACGAGTTATTAGGACTGCGTACCTATCTCACCACCGGTCCCCAAGAAACCCGCGCATGGACGATTATTTCTGGGATGAAAGCACCCCAAGCAGCCGGAGTTATTCACTCGGATTTTGAACGGGGTTTTATTCGTGCGGAAACCGTGTCTTATCAGGATTTAGTTAATAGTGGCACGATGAGCGCAGCCAAAGAAAAAGGTTTAGTCAGAAGTGAAGGCAAGGAATACATTGTTCAAGAAGGTGATGTTTTACTATTCCGTTTTAATGTATAGCTAAAATGAGTCAGGTGGGTGGCACTCACCTGATCAAAAGGTTGAATTTGGCGTTGTCAATAGCTGTAGGGCTAATTCATGAATTAGCCCTACAATTGGCGCTAATTCATGAATTAGCCCTACAATAGGCTTTGTCAAATTGAAAGATGCTCCGAATTTCTGTCATCAACAATCTCTCAGCTTTTTTTACTCACTTTGGTTAACATTAAACTGAATTTTTTATCTCTTGACATCCTCTAATTTATATTCTATAATTAGGTACAAGGCCAAGTTCTTGTTTAATCAAGATGGCGATTATCTCTGTCCACTAAAAGACTGGTTTGGTAGGAATGCAGTCGAGGCTAAAAATATTCTATCTATTCAACAACCCGCAAGGGGAAACGGTCAAATCAAGCGCAGTAAATGAAAGAGCAAGGATTGTTATTTTCCGAAGATAGCCTGTTACCTGAAAAACTCCCGCAAATTCAGGAATTACGACCTTCTAACAATCTTTCCGCAGTTTTTGAAGAGTGCCATAATTATATTTACGCCAACGAAGGAATGCTCAAAGACAAGATTTTTCACGAGATGGTTAAACTAATCATCATCAAACTTCATGATGAAAAATCTGCCAAGCAATCTGTAAATTTTGGCGTTACAGCAAGTGAATATAAAGCCATCGTAGCAAATAAGTCCGATGAATTTATGTCGCGTCTTAGTCAATTATTTACCTCAATCAAGAATCATTATCGGGGATTTTTCACCGATGACACATTCAAGTTAAAACCTTTAACTCTTGCTTATATTGTAGGCAGGTTACAGTACATTAATTTAACTAAAACATCTGGAGATATAAAAGGTGAAGCCTTCCAGACTTTTGTAAATAGACACCAGCGTGGAGATAGGGGAGAATTTTTTACGCCTCATCCAATTGTCCGTCTTGCGGTTGAAATGATAGACCCCAAACCAAACGAAAAAATTATAGATCCTGCTTGCGGAAGTGGTGGTTTTTTAATTCAAGCAATCAACCATGTTCGACAAAATAATCCAGAGTTCAATATAGCAAGTTTTGTGCAAGAAAGTATTACAGGAATTGAATTTAATCCCGATGTCGCCCTTTCGGGAATGATTCGTTTAGTTTTTGAAGGTGGCACAGGTTCAGAAATTATCTGCACTAATGCGCTTATCGAAGATGAAAAATTAAATAATTCTTTTGATGTTATCTTGACCAATCCTCCTTTCGGAAATAAAGGCAAAGTAGAAGACCAGAAAATTCTTAAATCATATCTTCTCGCCAGGAAATGGCATAAATCAGCGTCCAATGGTTGGGAAGTTTCCCCAACCGTTTTAGCGGGTCAGTCGCCCGATATTTTATTTATTGAGAAATCTATAAAATTATTGCGGGTAGGTGGGCGCATGGCGATTATTCTGCCCGATGGTCTATTACAAAATATCTCTAATGGACCGATTCGCCATTGGTTGCGCTCCCAAACAAAAATATTAGGTGTTGTTTCCATACCGCCGGAAGCCTTTGTACCCTACGGCACTGGAATCAAGACATCACTTTTGGTAGTTCAAAAATTACCAGCAAACCATGATTCTTGTTTTATGGCACAAATCAAAAAAATAGGCTATGACGTTAAAGGACAAACAATATATAAGCGCAACGAGTCGGGAGTTATAGCCCGAACAAAATCAGGTTTGCCAATAGTTGACGATGATATAGATGATATTTCTCAATCTTTTAGGTCATTTATCAATGGGGAATTTGCACAAAACAGCGATTGTATTTATACAGTTAAGAATACCCTGCTCAATTCGAGACTGGATGCCGAACATTATTTACCCAATGACCAAAAATTATTAGAACATCTAAAATCTATTGGGGCGAAACCTTTAGGTGAAATTGCCGATATTTTGAGAGCTGCGGCTGATTTTCGTTTAGCTAGGGATAGTGAAATTAGATATATCGCCATTTCCGATGTTGATTACCGTACAATGCAAGTTGTTTCTCAACAAATAATTAAGGCACATGAGGCCCCATCTCGCGCAACTTATAGATTGTACAAAGGCGATATTATTACAGCAATTTCAGGAGCAAGTACGGGAACACCACGCCAAGCAACAGCCCTAATCACGGAAGATGAAGACGGAGCAATTTGCTCAAATGGATTTTCAGTATTAAGAAATATTCAGGGAGTCGAGCCTTTGTTTTTATTAGTATATATGCGAACAGACTTTTTTTTGCGTCAGATTAAAAGGTACATGACAGGTCATGCCATTCCTACTATTTTAGTAGATGATTTGTCAAAAGTTTTAGTGCCTATTCCACCCCAATCTGAACAGCAGAGAATAGCAAAAAGTATGACCGAAATTCAAGCAATTAGAAAAGAAGCGTTAAAAGCAAGTGAGAATGTGGTTAACGAAATGAGTCTTTTACTTGGCCAATTTGAGTAAGGCAAAAAGCAGGTTAAGCTTAGAACAAGTCTTAATACTAAATCTGGTTATTAAACACTGATTATCTATTACCACTTTTGCCTGTCCTGATATGTAGCCTATACTCAACGGATTTAGTATCAGTTGCTAGTCGGGGAGAAGAATGTAAAGAATTATTAAATTGTAGCTTTTGCTACAGTTGTGGGGGGGGGAATGTGTAGTGTTTTGTTGTCCGCCTTTTGTCATAGGTTAGGCTGTTGCTTGACCAAGCAAGCTGCAAGGAAGACGATAGTTGCATCCAGTTACCCGTTTGCTCAATCAAGATGATTAAAAACCGATTAATTCCCACCCTAGCTTTAGCTGGCGCAACTTCTCTCGCTGCTATGCTCACTCCTGTGGCGGCAACGGCCGTTACTTTTACTGTTAACCGCAGTTGGAGTCAATCAGGTAATAACGCTTCTTTGGTGGGAACCGTAGATGTGCCAATAGGTAGCTATACTATCCAGGATGGTACTCCCAATCCCTTTACCAACGTTAACCTTACCTTGACAGTTAATAGTAATCCTTTTACTTTAAATACTGCGGACACTTCTTTTATTTACGGAACAGGGCAATTTTTGGTTAATGCCACATCTTCAACGTTAACTTTTAATACAGCTAATGCTGATGGGGGTAACCCGGCTAATTTAACGTTTGTGAACTCGTTCACGGGTCTCAGTGCTCCACGTTATCTAATTGGTTCTGATGGTGCTCCTGGTTTTGAAATCGCCATCGATACATCACCAGATGTAGGTGCTTTATTAGCTTTCCCCGTAACTTTTGGGACAGTACAAACAGTCCAACAAGTACCTGAACCCGCCTCCCTCTTTGGTCTTGGAGTCCTCGGTACTCTCGGCGCAGCTTCAACCCTCAAACGCAAACTGAAGCCATCCAAATCAGCCGAAAAAGAAACCACAAAAGTTGGCTAAATTGCTCACAAAAAATACAATAAATGCCCCCTTGATTTAGTCAGTTGGGGGCTTTTATTTTTAGTCCATATTTCTATTCATTGATTTTTTTGATCCAATGGCAACTTTTACATCAATAGGGTCAAATTCAATGAGTATGGTGATTTTGTGCTACAATAGAGGTCTGTTAAAAGTAAAAAGAACAATCAATTAAGTAGGTAGGCGTTAAAAATTATCAGACACCCCCCTTATCAAGGGGGGCAGGGGGGATCGAACCTAAAATACATTTTTAATTTAATTATAACCAGCTACTTACCATGAATAGCAAGACAGAAATCACTATTCAAGTTCCTTTAGAAATTGCTAGATATTACGCTAAAATTAAACCCAATGACCGAGCGAACATAGAAAACAAATTAACTGAAACTATTCAATTAGAATTAGAAAAATATCGTCAAAAAGCAGCGGCGAGATTATCAACAATTATGGATCAAGCTAATGATGAAGCAGAAGCTAACGGATTAACTCCAGATATTTTAGCCTCTATTTTAGAACAAATTGAGAGTTAATCACATTACTAAAAACGGATTAGGTGTAGGGCTAATTCCGGAATTAGCCCTACAATAGGCGTTGTTATTCTGATCTGACAACGCCGATAAATCAACAGAGATTCTCAATTCGCTCGGGAAATGTGCGTCGCCAGGGCCGCCGATTGTAGGATGGGGGTAGTGGTGACGGAATCCGTCGCTAGGGTAAAGAGAGGATTGGAAAGGATACCGGCCAGGGAAGTCGCCACTAGGGAGAGGACAATACCCACCTGTAGGGGACGCATCCCGGTAAGGGTCCAATTGATAACGGGGTAATTTTTCACCGCATCGGACATCTCTTGGGGTTCCTTGACCACCATCATTTTGACCACGCGGATATAGTAGTAAATCGAGGCCACACTGGTGACTAAACCAACGAGGACGAGGGCATAAAGTCCCGCTTGCCAACCGGCCCAGAATAGATAAATCTTGCCAAAGAAGCCCGCTAGAGGCGGAATTCCCCCCAAAGAGAGCAGACAGATGCTTAAACAGAGGGTTAGCAGCGGATCTTTCTGGTAGAGTCCCGAATACTCAGCGATCTGATCGGTTCCGGTTCTCAGAGCAAAGAGAATCACACAGGCAAAAGCCCCTAGGTTCATGAACAGGTAAATTAACAGATAGAAAATCATGCTAGAGTAACCCGCGTCAGTACCGGCGGTTAAACCAATCATGACAAAACCCGCCTGACCGATCGAGGAATAGGCTAACATCCGTTTCATGCTAGTTTGGGCTAAGGCGACCACGTTGCCGAGAATCATACTCAAAATTGCTAGAGCGATAAAGATAAACCGCCATTGTTCGCTCACTAGACCGAAAACCGTCACTAAGAGGCGAATTGCTAGGGCAAAACCGGCCGCTTTGGAACCCACCGAGAGGAAAGCCACCACGGGAGTGGGTGAACCTTCGTACACATCAGGAGTCCACTGGTGAAAGGGAACCGCCGAAATTTTGAAGGCGATACCGGCAATCACAAACACTAATGCGATCGCTAAGGCCAAGGACTGACCACCGTTAACATCGGTTAATTTTTGGGCAATGGCACTTAAACTGGTTTCACCTCCGGATAAACCGTAGAGAAGGGAAACACCATAGAGGAAAATCGCCGAACTAGAAGCTCCAATTAACAGGTATTTTAAAGCGGCCTCGTTCGATCGAGGATCCCGCTTCATGTAACCGGTCATTAGATAGGAGGAAATACTGAGCATTTCTAGGGAGATGAAGATCATCACCAATTCACTAGAGCCAGATAGGAACATTCCCCCGAGGGTTGCGGTGAGCATAATGGCCAAGAATTCCGCTAGGGAGGTTCCCGCTTGTTCCACATAACGCACAGACATCAGCACTGTGGAGGCGGTAGAAAGGGCAATAATCCCCCTAAAGACGATACTGAGATTATCCCCCTCAAAAGCCCCTAAAAAGGCCACTGGTTTCGGATTGTCCCAGGTAAAGTAGAGAGCAACCACAGCAGCGAGCAGACCAGCGATCGCAACGTAGGGCAGCCAACTTCTGGCACTTCGTCCCACGATTAAATCGCCGATTAAAATCACCATCAGGGTAATAATCAGGATTCCTTCGGGCCAGATAACGCCGGCGTTTAGCTGACTGGCAACAAGACTAGAAAAATCCATATTGATTGAGGTTAAAGGAATTTGAAGTTAAAAAAGGCTTAATACAAGCTTAGGGCATTTGATCAGTGATTCAGTGATCAGTTATCAGTTATCAGTGATCAGATGTGAGTTTTCAGTTCACCGATCGCCGCTATCGGGTCAAAATATCTAAAAACCCAGATAAATTTGAGATAATCTTAGCTTTTATGGGTATCATAGTTGTCTATTGTCTTTTTTATCTTCCTGTCTCGGAGTCTGGGAGTCTCCTCAGCTAAGGGAAAATCTTTGATTTTTGCAGCAGAGCTAATTTCTGATGGTGACAAGTTGTCACCGAGATGTATCCACGTTAACAGGGAAAAAGTGAAAACTCAGGAAATCATGACATAGACTGGCATCGTTAGTTGTCATTGAAGGATTCTGGTAAGATCAGGCTAGGGAAACCCCCGAAAAATCAGTTGTTTGTGAGCCATCCGCTTGATTTTGTTGTTGAAAAATTTTCTAGTTCGCTCAATCCTTTTCCTTTAGCGATCGCTTGAATGAGTAACGAAACCTATCTCAATCATCCCACTTTCGGTCTATTGTACAGAGTGTGTCTATTAGAAGAACATCAGGAATTATTTACCACTCTTTATGCCCAACGTCTTTTTTTTCTGGTGACGGTGGAAGCCAAAAAAGTCTCGTTCGCTCCGATTAGTCGCTCCGATGCTCGTCTTTTGGTGGAAAACCGGCTGCGGAATTGGCGACGGCGCGGTAATGTGCAAGAATTTAACAGTCTCAACCAAATTTATCAACAAACCTTTTCAGTCTAGTTCATGACGATCGCTAGTCGTATCGAGTCAATCCGTCTTACCCTACCCCCCTCCACGCGCCTGATTGCCGTCAGTAAACAGGTATCGAGCGATTATATCCGTCAAGCTTACCAGGCAGGAGTGAGAGATTTTGCTGAAAGTAAGCTACAGGAAGCAATCTCGAAGCAGCAAGAACTAAAAGACCTCCCAGATATTTATTGGCACTTTATCGGGCATCTACAGGCAAATAAAGCCCGCAAAGTCCTAGAATCTTTTGATTTAATCCATTCCCTCGATAGTTTAAAATTAGCCCAAAGACTCGATCGCCTAGCTGGGGAATTAGAGATTAATCCCCAAGTTTTGCTACAGGTGAAAGTTGTCCCCGATCCCGATAAGTTCGGTTGGGACAAGGACGAACTCCTAGCAGATATTCCCGCTTTAGTCAACTGTCAACAGCTAAAAATTCAGGGTTTGATGACAATTCTGCCCCAGGGATTATCGGCTGGGGAAAAGTTAGCCGCCTTTGAAAAAACCGGGGATTTAGCCCAAATAATCGAGAATAGTTCTAGTTTATGCCTGCCTCATCTATCCATGGGGATGTCTAACGATTATCCTCTGGCTATCAAGGCCGGAGCCACTTTGATCCGGGTGGGAACTGGCATCTTCGGCGATCGTATTTACTGAACCATCTCCGTAAATTTACAGAAAAAAACCCTAGAAATTTTAATAATCGGTGACAATATATCTTAAGATTACAGCGTTCAGTCTAGAAACCGGTGGTTAGAAATGAGGAATTGACTTTTTCCCAATCCCTGAAAACTATCCCCTGATAACTGATAACTGAAAAGAGGGAACTAACCGCTGCCTCCAGACGACTAGAATGACGAACCCTGAACAAAATAGTTCTCCTGTACTAAGTGAGAGCAAAAGTTGTTAAAGGCCACTAAAATAACCCCGACTCTAGCCAAGACCACCTAAAAAATCTTTTGAAGGACACTTCGACTGTGAACAACATTTTTACCAAACTCAAAGATTTTGTCGGCATCTCCGAACAACCAGAAGACGAAGACGAAACCGACTACGAAGAAATGAACTGGGAAAAGTCCTCCCCCCAAGATAGGGATCAAAACGAAGAAGAAGATCCCCTCAATCGTCGTCAACGCGAACCTTTAAATCTCAGTACAGCCACATCTATGGGACTCAACAGAAGCAACGTGATCGGTATGCCAGGTATCAACAACAATAATGCAGAAGTAGTCGTGATCGAGCCCCATTCCTTCGAGGAAATGCCCCAAGTTATCCAAACCCTGAGAGAACGCAAATCGGTGGTTTTAAACCTCAACGTCATGGATCCCGAAGAAGCACAAAGAGCCGTGGATTTTGTCGCCGGTGGCACTTACGCGATTGATGGTCATCAAGAACGCATCGGTGAGAGTATTTTCCTATTTACCCCCAGCTGCGTTAAAGTTAGCACCCTTTCCGGAACTATTCACGATATCACCGACAACCCGAAAATGGCTCGTCCCGTTTCCCCCGCAGCTGCTTGGGGAGCCGAAAGCAGTCGATTAGCTCAATGAATCCTCCCATAGTCCTCTCGTTAAGTTTGTCGAAGCTAAAAATCGATCGATTCTCGAGAGGATGCGTTTTTTTGGGGGTAAGACCTCTAAATCTGCCTTTTTTTCTGTTTACTTTTTACTTTAAATAATACTGTGTCTATTCGTTTAGGAATTATTGGCGGTGGAGTGATGGCCGAGGCCATTCTCAGCCGTTTATTAAAAAAAAATATTTATAGTCCCGAAACGGTGTTAGTCAGTGAACCCCAATCCCAACGGCGCAACTTTTGGGTTAATACCTACGGAGTACAAGTCAGTGAGGATAACCGGGAAGCCGCTAGAGCAACTGAGGTGTTAATCTTATCGATAAAACCGCAAATTTTAGAGCAAGTAGTGAATAGTTTGCTGGGAATACCCGAAAAACCCTTGATTATCTCGATTTTAGCAGGAGTTACCCTCAATCGCTTAGAAATGGGCTTTCCCGATCGCCCCGTCATCCGGACGATGCCTAATACCCCCGCCACGGTGGGACAAGGGGTTACAGCGATCGCACCCGGTCGTCATGCGGAACCGGAACATCTGGCCGTAGCCAGAGATATTTTTGCTGCGGTCGGTACGGTGGTGGAAGTTCCCGAAGCTTTGATGGACGCGGTAACGGGATTATCGGGATCGGGCCCGGCATTTGTGGCCTTGATGGTGGAAGCTTTAAGCGATGGTGGTGTGGCGGCCGGATTACCGCGAGCGATCGCGTCTCAATTGGCCCTAGAAACAGTTTTGGGGACGGCAACCCTATTAAAAGAATCGGCCATACATCCGGGTGAATTAAAGGATCGCGTCACTAGCCCCGGGGGAACGACGATTGCCGGGGTGAGACAATTAGAAAAAGGCTCTTTTCGATCGACTATTATCGAGGCAGTGGTGGCGGCCTATCATAGATCTAAAGATTTAGGGCGTAGTTCCGAAAAGTAATCTTGGTATCTTTTTTAACCCATAACTGATGTCTCAATCTGTGATAAGATACGCAGCAATTCTTGTCCAGAAAAAGTTATGAATAAGAAATCTTATCGTTTTGATTTAATGGCATTAATTGCCATTGCAGTTTTTTTCCTAGGAATTGTTTTCTGGAAAGTCCCGCTTCATTATCCCTATATCCTTAATTTTGATGAAGCGGTGGCCATGGTACTTGCCTACGTCACTAAACAAGGTTATCATCTCTACGAACAAGTTTGGCACGATCATTTATCGGGTTTATCTCTTTTACTAAATGGTTGGTTAAGCGTGACAGGATTTACTCTCTATGCCGCCCGCCTTATGGTGCTTTCTTTGTCCACAATTATGTTAGTAATTTTTTATCTAATTCTGAGAGTTAATTGCGGAATATTGGCCTCTTGTTTATCAGTATTCATTCTCTCAACCTGTCCAGTGTATATTAACCTGTCAACGACAATGTTGCGGGAATTACCCTCACTTTTTTTTACAATCTTAAGTATTTTTATTATCTTTAAAGCCCTTCAATTCACGGGTAAGCTTAAGTATGGGCTGTATTTACTCAGTGCCATTGCTTTCGTTTTTTCCCTGCAAATTAAACTTTCAGGCATTACTATTATCCCAACTGTAGCTTTAATTATTTTTCTTAATCAACAGAATAGTTTTATTAAAAGAATCATTGATATTGTTATTTGGTCAGTCGCTGTCGTTTTAGTCTTTGTCTTGGGTTCCCTGACTATTTTTCCTTTTTCCTACGCAAATATCATTAAATCTCATGTCAGTGTTGCCGCTAGTTTCGCTCAAGAAAATCTCACCTTATGGACTCTCTTGCAAAGCGCCCTAAAGTACGAACCAATTTATCTGATCGTCACAGTAATCGCTATTATAGCGATGGTTTTTACTCGCAATATAATACCACTTTTACCGCCGTTGGTCTGGTTAGGTTCTAATCTATTTAGATTTGCCACAGTTGCCCCAATTTGGCCTCATTATTATATCCACTTAATTATTCCCGCCGTTTGGATAATTGCCTTGTTTGTCGAACAGTTAAAAATTAGTGATAGTCTCGGGGAATTTAGGCAAAATCGAAAAATAACCCGGGAATTAGTTCTCAAAATGCTGATTTTTCTACCACTGTCTGGTCAATTTCTCTTTAATACCTTAAGAATAATCACCAATCGTGATCCCTCAATTAATGCCTATGTTCAATTTAATAAAAGGTATAAACCTCTTTTAGCAGAAGCTGTGTTTGAAAAATTTAAAAACTCCGATAAACTTCTGTTAACCGATAATCCTCACTATATATATCAATATTTCTTGAAAACACCCCCAGAAACTGCCGTCATCACCAGAAAGAGATTTATCAATCAGAATCTTGATGGGAATTTTATCCTAGAAGTTATCGAAAAAAGACAGCCCGATTTGGTTTTTCTCTATCGATTTGAAAAGGAATTTCTGCAATCACCAAAACTCAAGGATTATTTAGAGAAAAATTATATCCAGTTTCCCGACAAGCAAGAAAAAGGAACTCTCTTTATCAGTCCGAAAACTTGGCAAGAATATAAAAGTAAGGCTAATTAGAAATTGTGGACGCGGACTATTAACGTTTTTTCTTTTTTACCGGTTTTTGAGCCACTTTTCGAGAACGTTTGTAGGCCGATCCGATCCAATCACTACAACTATGACTCATCGCCCCTAATTCTAAACCCAGGAAAATAGCGATCGCTACCCGGGGATACTGTTGCCATAATGCGAGCGCTTGCTGCGGCCACAGTCGCCAATCCCAGTCTATACCCCAGAAACTTTGCAGGATCGGAATGATGACGATCGCCGCTAGTAAAAGAAAACTACCGAAGTAAAATAACCGAAAAATTGTGCCGATCAATAAACCGTGGGATAACCAACCGCGATGACGGATCATGGAACGGTAGGGTAGCCACAACCAGCGCAGATAACCCCAACGTTTGTATTGTACCGAGTGGATGTCAAGATCCGGTCCAAACAGAAATCCGCTAAACAAATAACTGGCCAACAGTAATAGGGTTAATTTACCACTGCCACTGACCAAAAAACTCGCCCCCGCAATCGGTGGCAGCAGAATTAGGGTAATGCGATCGTGAGTTCGACCAGAGGGCATCGGAAAAAAATTAACTCGCTCAAAAAAATAATATACTTTTTTGAAAATATATGTTATACTGAGAAAGTACGAAATTAATTCGGGCGTTTAGCTCAGTGGTAGAGCGCCTGCCTTACAAGCAGGATGCCGTAAGTTCGACCCTTACAACGCCCATTTTATTCGATCCTTGCCTCGTCAAGCTTTCACTCCCGATCGCCGGGTTAGATTAAAACTATTGAGGGGAATTGCTGCTGGAAGGCAAAATTGGGACTGATTGCTGGTAAGCTAGTCAGTAGGTACTAGGATTAATTCATCGTGGCACACCGGTTATATGGCCAATTGGAAATGTATTAAAAATTGTGGAGCTTGTTGTCAACTAAATCCCGATGAGCGTCCTGACTTAGAAGAATATCTGACTCCCGCACAATTAAGTCAATATCTCAGCATGGTGGGGGAAGAAGGTTGGTGTATACACTTTGATCGCCAAACCCGTCTCTGTACCATTTATGACCAGAGACCAGAATTTTGTCGTGTTCAACCCGATATTTTTGCCAAAATGTATCAAATTGCACCGGGAGAATTCGATCAATTTGCGATCGATTGTTGTCATGAACACATTGAGGATCTTTATGGGGAAGATAGCCTAGAAATGAATAGCTATCGTCAGCAAGTAGGCTAAGATTTACCCCTATCCCAGAAATAACTCAGACGGGGAAGAAAATAAGTGGTCTGGTTATTTTTCCTAGGTTCTCGATGGCTAAACCAGTAAAATTACGGAATTGATTGTTTTCCTGTTGAGGAGAAGTCTATAGGAAACTCAAAACCTCTAGGGGTGCAGAGTTTGAGTTCAGGACAGGGAAAAACTCTCATGGAAAAACCAGAAAAACAGCGCCGCAGACGCGGGGTTATCCTCACCTCCACGGGACTAGAAAAATTACTTACTGCCAAACAAGAAGCGGAGTATCGGGATAATCGCGGTCATCGTTTCACCCTAGAAGTCCTCAGCGAGAAAACTCTTTTAGGGGTAGATACTCTGATGAAGGTATTTGCTTGTGAATCGGGAGTGGATAAACAAACCCTGAAACATTGTTTTCAAGCTTTTAATTTAACTTTAGAAAATAGCGATTATTATCGTCCTAACCTACCAGAAACTAACACTATTAATCCTCAACTATTGCCTGAGTTACCAGAGGGACAAGTCCCCCTCAATTCCCCCTTTTATATCAACAGAAATAATCTAGAACAGACTTGTTATCAAGAGATATTGCGCGGGGGTAGTCTGATCCGGATTAATGCGGCCAGAAAAATGGGAAAAACTTCCCTGATGACTAGAATTATTAATCATGCACAACAACAGCAATACCATACCCTTTATTTCAGTTTTCGGTTAGCAGAAAGATCAATTTTTCAAGATTTAAATCACTGGCTGCGTTGGCTTTGTGTTAGTATTAGTCGCCAGTTAGATTTAGACAATCATCTCCCAGAGGATTGGGATGAATTCTTAGGTGGTAAAATTAACTGTAAAATCTATCTAGAAAAGCATATTCTCTCCCATCTCGATCGCCCTTTAGTGATTGCCTTTGATGATCTTGAATATCTTTTCCCCTATCCACAGCTAAGGGAAGAATTTTTTAGTATTCTCCACCTCTGGCACGAGGAAGGCAAAAACAAACCCCTCTGGCAAAAATTACGTTTAATTGTTGCCTATTCCCCTGCACAGGAGCTTGATAAAACTTCAGATACCTATCAATCTCCTTTTAGTCTTGGTTTACCGATCGAATTGCCTAATTTTACCAGCGCACAAGTACGAGAATTAAGTCAAAGACAGGGATTAGATCAGAATTTTGACTGCGAAAAATTACGGATATTTCTAGGGGGTAATCCCTATTTAATTCGTCTTGCTTGCTATCATATTGATCGGGGTAATTGTACCCTAGAAACCATTCTAGCTACTTCTATCGAGGAGGAAAGTAATATTTTTGCAGACCATCTTAAACGTTTACTTTCGCATCTACAATACTTAAAAGGCAATTTAGCGGCTATCTTTGCTAAGGTGGTGATGGCAGAAAAAGACATAGAAATTGATTTAATTGCCGCTTTTCACCTAGAAAGTCTCGGACTAATTCACCGACAAGGTAAGTTTTGCCGAGTCAGTTGTCCTCTCTACCGTCAATATTTTAGCGAATATTTCCGGCAACGTTCTGTTTTTTTGCCGCAAAAAACTTCTATCCTCGCCAAAAAAATTACGCTTGCTCGCTTTGATACTTCCGAAAAAAGTCGCTATGCTATGTAATTTATAGTCCGTTAGGCGCTCGGCTAACACAGGCTAGGAGTGCTAAAGTTATCACCATAAACATCCTCAAGGAAAATCAACTCGGTGCGGACAATCCTGCTGCAATCTCTTCTTTGGCTTTTTGGGCTGCTGCGACTAGATTATTCTTCGTCTGTTTAAACGACTGATCCCATCGTTTTTCTTCTTCAATTTCTGCAATATAAGCTCGAACGTACTCTACTAACTGCTCTTGAAGCTCATCAGGCAGAGACTCAACCATCTTGATGATCGTGGTAATAGCAGGAGAGGGCATGGTATCTATCAGCGTAGTAGGTTTTCTCTATTCTACAACGTCCACCGCAAACCCAAAATGATATGATCTTTGTTTCCTCTGTGTCTGGAGTGGTTTTTATTAATGAGCCTTGCTCAAAACCCAACAATTCATAATTGAAGAGCGAGGTATTTATGGGTAAAGAAGAAGAAATACTTGAACAATGGCGAGAACTGACACTGGAAAAGCAACAAAAAGTTTTACAATTTGTTCAAACACTGAAATCTAAGTCAGAAACAACAGCACCAATTAATTAGGAGTCTAACCCATGAGCGGCCCCACCATCGAAACCGATTTAGGAAAAATCCTAGACCAGATTAATCAGAATCTTAAAGAGACCAATCAGAAGCTAGACGCGCTCCAGAAAGATGTCACAGAGATCAGGATTGTTCAAGTCAGATTCGAGGCCGAAGTCAAGGGAGACCTCAAGGCATTACAGGGAGAATTCAACACCTTACAAGGTGATTTAAAAGAGATTAAAGGCTCCCAGAAAGCCCAAATTTGGGCATTAATCACCATCTTGGCAACAGCAGTTATCGGAACTGTTATCCGCTTTGTCATCACTGTTCCCCCTGTTAGCAACCCCTAACTCCCACTGCCGCGGAACAGGCTTCTGGTTCCTGTTTGATATTCAGGTAGAATTAATGATAGAATTGGTGCGTTACGGCGGATTGTTAATTTTGGTTTTTTGACCGGATTTGTAACCGCCTAAGGGAGCCTACACATCTTCTCTCAATGAGATCATCAATTTTTTTTAGGTACTTAATCAAATTCCTCCAGATGATTTATGAGTATCCTCTACTGTCTCAATCCCGAATGTTCCCATCCTCAAAATCCGACTCATTATAGCTATTGTCAAGGATGTGGCGGAAATTTAAGCCAAACTAGCCAATCATATTCTTTTCATAGCCGTTATCTCATTGTCGGAGTATTAGGCGAAGGCGCATTCGGTAGAACTTATCAAGCTAAGGACTTGAATTTTAATCAAAAACCCCGGGTTATTAAAAAATTTATCGCTCAAATGCAGGGAGCTGCTCTGGAGAAGTCTAAGGAGTTATTTCAAAGAGAAGCGGAAAAATTAGACGAATTAAAATACGAACAAATCCCCACCGTTTATGATTACTTCTCTCAGGGGAACTCCCTCTATTTAGTGCAGGAGTTTATTGAAGGAGAAACCCTGCTTCAAGAGTATCAAAGAGAAGGAAGATTTAGTGAACAGAAAATCAAGGAAATATTACAGCAATTATTACCAGTCCTTGTCTATCTCCATTCTAAAGGATTGATCCATCGTGACATCAAACCGGATAATCTGATGCGTCGTCGGAGTGACGGTAAATTGATGTTAATTGATTTTGGGGGAATTAAAGAGCAAACCTCCCAAATGGGGACAGGTTTATATACTCCGGGTTATGCTGCTTATGAACATATCATGGGCAGTGCAGTCGCCGCTAGTGATTTATATAGTTTAGCCGCTACCTGTGTCCGTTTATTAACAGGATGTTTCCCCCAAAGTAACAGTAATTTGCCTGATTCGGTCTATGATGTGAATCAGCGGCGATGGTTATGGCAATCGGTATTAAAATCGCAAAAAAGATCAATTAGTGATTTTTTAGCGAATCTCCTCAACAAGATGTTAGAAGATAAGTCTAGTCAGCGCTATCAATCAGCTTCAGAAGTTCTGACAGTGTTGAATAATCCTCCCTCAAGTAGATCTGTAGTACAACCTCCCCCCGTTTCACCTCCTCCTCAGAGAAAAATTAAGAATCCATCAGGAATAACTAGACGTAAATGGCTATATAACGGCATTGGGATGATTGTATTTGGGGGGGTGATCGGACTAGCAATTTACAGTATAGGCAATTATAATTTAGGAGATAATCAAGGGGCGATTGCGGATCAAAATCAAGCGATCAAACTCAATTCTGACGATGCTGTAGCCTACTATAATAATGGAGTTGATAAGTATAATTTAGGAGATAATCAAGGGGCTATCAAGGACTTTAATCAAGCAATTCAAATCAATCCTGACTATGCTAATGCCTACTATGATCGCGGAAGTGCTAAGTCTAATTTAGGAGATAAACTAGGAGCGATTGCAGACTACAATCAAGCGATTAAACTCAATCCTGATGATGCTGATGCCTACATTTCTCGCGGACTTGCTAAGTATAATTTAGGACATAATCAAGGGGCGATTGCGGACTACAATCAAGCGATTAAACTTAAACCTGACTATGCTAATACCTACTTTTGGCGCGGAGTTGCTAAGTCTCAATTAGGAGACAAACAAGGAGCGATCAAGGACTACAATCAAGCGATTAAACTCAATCCTGATGATGCTGATGTCTACAATAATCGCGGATGGGCTAAGTATAATTTAGGAGATAAACAAGGCGCGATTGCCGACTACAATCAAGCCATTAAACTCAATCCCGACTTTGCTTTTCCCTACAATAATCGCGGATGGGCTAAGTATAATTTAGGAGATAAGCAAGGCGCGATTGCCGACTACAATCAAGCAATTAAACTTAAACCTGACTATGCTGATGCCTACTATAGTCGCGGTTTAATATACAAAGAATTAAATGACAATGAAAAGGCAATTAAGGATTTTCGCCAAGCAACAAAACTTTATCAACAACAAAATAATCAAACCTGGTATCAAAACTCTCTGGATAGACTAAAAGAATTAGGTGTTTCCAATTAAATTATTGTAGGGAGTTAACACCGTCAAGTAGCTTGTAGGGTGCGTGTTTGCGCGTACTTAAAGGAAATTTGTTAATAATTAAACTATGATTGCGCCGTAACGCACCATCTTAAGAAAATTGGTGCGTTACGCTATCACTAACGCACCCTACAAGAGCCGCTACTGTGTCTGGAGTGGTTTTTATTATGATTATTTAACTGCTACCGAATATCCCCCCCGCAGTAATCTCTCCCTAGTAACAGGTTTCTAGTTCCTGTTTGATATTCAGGCAGAATGAATGATATAATTGGTGCGTGGGGCGTGGCTCTCTCGTGCAAAAGCTTGTTACCTGTAGAATATAACGATCTCAGGTCTTTTATCAAGTCTAATTTTAGGGGTTTTGCTCATGTAAACATCAGCTTTTGGGGAACTCGATAGATAAATTATGAATTATGAATTATGAAAGAGATTCGATTTAGCGATCATGCGAAATTTAAAATCGACATCCTTGCTAATCACGAACTAAATATTTCTCCAGAATTTATTATTGATACGATTTGTAATCCTGATAAAATAGAAATATTGCCAGAATCCAAAGTCATCTTTCAAAGGAGATTAAATGAAAACTTAGTTCTACGAGTTATTTGTCGAGAATTTAGTGCTTTTATCTTGATCATTACTTTATACCCTGGAAGGACAAATAGATATGAAAAAGATTAAATACAGTAAAGATGTTGATATCCTGTTAATTGAGTTATCGGATAAACCTATCAGTTATGCAGAAGACAATGGACAGGTTATCTTGCACTATTCTAATGACGATATGCTAGTTCTTATCGAAGTCTTAGACTTCCGAAAATTTATTTCAGAAGACACCACTGCTGAATTGGTATCAATCTCCTAGCTTCTGTCGGTTAGATATATGAACTATGAAAGAGAAGATTAATGAGAAAAAGTTATTAGTAATTAGAATTAGTTTTAGCTTAATTGTTTCAGTAATTTGCTGCAATGAGAATAAGCTGTCGCGCATTTAAACAATGACAATGATAAACCTAGAAACAATTCGCAAAGAGTAGTAATAGATGTCCCAAAAAGTGAATTATCAAAAAGAATAGAAGAAACAAATAGATATTCGGGAACGTTGTTTTGAGTATGCACTGCGAGCAATTAAACTTTATCAATCAACAATAATTTGAGAAAATGAACCAAAAAAATTACCAACTAACCTTAAACTTTGACCAGATTTTAGATTTGGTTAAACAACTCCCAGAAAGTGACAAAATAAAACTCAGTAAAGAACTCGAAAAAGAAACTTTAAATCAAAAATTAACCCAACTTTTAGAAACCTTTAAAACTGATGAGCTTTCCCTAGAGACAATTACCGAAGAAGTGGAGGAAGTTAGGGCTGAAATTTATGGACAACAAGCCACCGATTAAAGTTATTATTGATACTAACCTTTGGATTAGCTTTCTTATTGGTAAACAGTTAGCTGGTTTAAAATATCTACTGATTGAAAAAACTCTTGTGCCGATTTTTTCTCCACAGCTACTTAATGAGATTAACCTTGTTACCAAAAGACCAAAATTACAAAAGCATTTTCCCAAAAGTAAAGTTCAAGAATTACTTGAACTTTTAAGCATAATTGGGTTATGTATTGAGACTAAATCAAAAATTAATATCTGGACTTCCCCGTTGACAAAAAGCCTTCAAGGGGTGACAAGGCGACTAAAAGGCTTGCTGGATAAGGCGCATAGCCGTTAGACCCCTAGAAAAATCGGGGTGTTTTCCTGGCTTGAGGCGGATCAAAGAAAAGGCGAG
>NZ_JACJSW010000093.1:0-14467 GCF_014698375.1 Microcystis flos-aquae FACHB-1344
CATTTTCAGGCGTGCGCTTAAGTCTCTCATGCTGACGATACTTTTATCCAGTGCAAAACCTATCCAACAGGACACAAAAGTAAATGTACTTAATGCGGGATAGTCATTTTTGGGGAGTGGCTTGAGAAGCTCTTTCATTAGTTTTGGGAAAATTGTTAGCATGGCTTATTCACATTTATTGGTGTATATTTACTTTGTTTTCTTATCTATAATATCAAATTTTGTACGACTTTTTTCCCCGTTCAACACTTCTGAGTTTAAAGAAGGTAATGACAATAACATTTCCATGTATGTTTATAAGATGGACATTGATAGTTCTAAACCATCTGTTGTTGTTGATCTTTCTCAAAAAGCCGGGTCTCAAATAGTACGATGGCTTCCTAGTTCTTTAACGACAGACGGGAAGTTTCTTTTTTGGTTAGGACAAAATTTAGAGGGAAAGCCTTTTATTTATAGATCAGATATCAACGGGGATAATTTTTCCATGCTTTTTGAATTTCCCTATGAATCTACAACATTTAAACCTCAGATAAAACATTTAACAACAGATGGAAAATTTATTTATACACATATTGACGGCAATCTTCGTAATCAATCTGGCGGCTTCGGGAAGCCAACCGAACTTCTATTAAAAATAGAAATAAGCAATCCCGTTTTATTAGCCATTGATGCACTGTCGATTTTACGAAACTGGACAGGTGAAGGAGTTTTGTCCATTAATAATTATGAGGATACTTTATTAACAGATGGTAAGTTTTTATACTTTACTATTGGTTTACTTAATCCTAATTATGGCGACGGAATTGTTCGTTCTGATTTTGATGGACAAAATCCATCAATGATTGCTGAGCCTAAATATGGGACTGGTGTAACCAGTATGACTAATAATAAGAATTCACTTTTTTGGGTATTGCGATATTCTAAATTTTTCCAAATTAATCAATCAGCTTTTGATGGCTCATCAAAGTCTGTTTTAATTGAGGTTCCTGTTGAGGATAGTCTCTCTCATCATAGAAGTTATAACATACCATCAAGTATTGCTTTTGTATCGAATAATTATCTAAGCTCACAACTAATAATGGGAGTCGTCATTTTCTTGATAAGTTTGGCAATAATCTTAGGTTTATTATGGATTTTCTCAAAAAACCTATCAAACTCTGACATAAAACAGGAGGCTGAATCAGAAGCTTAAAGCAATCTAATTCGTTATCTGTTAACAATTTTTTTTCTAATTGAATAATCCAGAATCATTTGTAAAAGAGACTATGAAAGACGTATTTATTTGTCATACCAGTGAAGACAAACTCCTGATTGTGGAACCTTTAGTTTCAGGCTTAGAAAAAGCTGACATTACTTTTTGGTATGATCGGGCTGAAATTAAATGGGGAGATAGTATTACAGCCAAAGTAAATGAGGGTTTAAGAATCTCTCGTTTTGTGATCGTTGTCTTGAGCGAAGCTTTTCTAAACAAAAATTTTCCTAAGCGAGAGCTTTTTGCCGTCCTCAATCAGGAAATTTATTCCGACCAAACTAAGGTACTTCCCTTATTTTCAGATAATAAACAAAAACAAAAGGTATTAGAAAGTTTACCGTTACTCAATGATAAACTATACCAAACTTGGAACGGCAATGCAGATACAATTATTGAAGCTCTTTTACCTCACTTGTCAGAAAAAACAACGCTTAAATTTAAAGATCAAAAAAGCGTAAATGATTTTTTAAACAGAGATAAGTTGATTTCTGATAAAGGGGTTAGCTATAGCAAACTTCGCCAACTCCTAGAAGCACAAAGTTGGCTAGAAGCTGATCAGGAAACGATCAGGCTTCTTTATAAAGCTACCGATAAACCAGAATTTACATCAACCTCTCATTTTTCTGTTGTAAAAATTCCCAATGAGGCCTTATCATCAACTGAACTTAAAAGAATATCTGATAATGACTTAATTATTCTTGATAATCTTTGGAAAAAGTATAGCCACAACAAATTTGGTTTGTCCACTCAAGCTCGTATCTATGAACAAGAAGGGGAAGATTACTATGCTTTTGCGAATCGTGTCGGATGGCGAAAAAATGGACGGTGGTTAGGTTACAATGATCTGACTTGGCATTTGGACGCTCCAATCGGTCATTTACCTTGGCTACAGGGGAAAAAAGCATATCCCACAGAAAAGCAAATGAGAGACTTCCATTTTAGTGCTTGGACATTGAATTTAGGTGACAAACATTTTGCCGAAGATACTTTTATTTCAGTTCTCCAGCAAAAAGTAATCAGTATTCCTTTATTACAATTTTAAATTATGTCTCAAAAAATACCTAATTACCTTCGAGCGATCGCCAAATCTCTTGCTTCCGTAGTAGGCCCATTTGGAGTTCCTGTTGAGTTTGTCTTGAGTCTTTATGATGATCAAATAGAGAACTCCCGTGAGGACAAACTAGATGCAATGATTGCCGAAGGTCAAAGCCTTACTCGTGAGTCTCTTGATGCTATCTTTGAGACAAAAACTGAAATAAAAGAATTACGAGAACAATTTATTTTAGGAATACAATTTTGTTTTACTATTCTTATGCAAAATCAAGAATTATTGCAAAATTCTGAAAATTTTGAAGATAAGTTTTCACTTTTACTTGATCGACAAAAGGAAAAACTTGAGGAAGCTGGTTTTTTGACCAAAGATGTTTTGGTAAAGGAATTGTCAGAACTTTACGGAGCAGATAGCGAACTATTTAAAGCAACTGTTGGGTCAGCAGGGTTTCCTTTAGCAACAATTCCTCAAAATCAAGCACCCAAAGTTATTGTCTTTCAATTTATTAATCGTTGTTATACTTTGAAACTTAACGATCAGTTTAAAATATTTAAAGCACTACATAAAGAAAATCCAAATAGTAAAGTTTTGCAATTGGTGAGTGCTTTGCTACAAGAAAAATCCTCAAACCAAATATAGCAGTTAAACATTTAATTTATGAATACTCCTTTTGAATCTTATTTAGGCTCTCTCAAAAATCAAATTATTAGAGATTTAATTTCTCTCTATGAATCTAACCCTTCTCTTTTTATTGCTATCATTTGGGAAGGGGGATTTTCTACAGCAAATTTGAGGAATGAACAAACTTTACGGATTATCATTCAAGACTTTATTTGTCAATGTAATTCTCTTAATATTCTGCAATTACGACAAGTATTCACCAAATTATGTGAAGAAAATCCAGGCTGTGAATCACTAAGAAAAGCGAGGAATTCACTTTATCAAAACTTTGATTACGTCAATAGCAACGAAGATTGCATCACTAAATACTTAGTAAAAGTCAAACCAAAACTTATCAGTCAAGGTTGCTCATCCATTTACAATGATATTATCTATGATGGCAAAGTTTTTAAACAAGTAGCTAAGGCAGCTAGTTTTAAAACATCAATTGGTGGTCTGCCAATGAGAGGAGAAGCTTTTTTTATCTTTTCCTATTTTTCTTCTGTTAATGATAACTCATTAAGAGAGTTTGCAACGAATTGTTTCAATTACGCCAAAAAAAACTCTAACTTTTCTGATATTTTCCAAACTGTTTTTAACTTGAAGATACCTACAAATATTTGTTTTTCTATCTCTATGACAAACTTCATAGATGAGAAAACAAAACAACAAATTACAGAGACAAATCCCTTTGAAGAAACGGTAGATCTTCTATGGTATATTGTACCAATTGTTTACACTCTTAATGAAAAGCAAGTTTATTTTTACGAAGAAGTGTTAGAGTCTAAACCTTGGGAGTTTTTCAGAGGTGAAATAGTATGGAAAGAACTCAGGAAAATTATCAAACAAACTTTAAGTGACTGAGATAAAAAGTTAAACCATAATCAGGTAGAGAACTGGAGTTTCACTGGCACGATGGCCTCCAGTAAACTTATTGAGAACTTGATAACGTTTTATTATAAAATTCGGCCTTAACATTATCATTAAATTCAGGACTTTCTAGATAAGAACTAACTTCAATTACCCCAACTTTATTAATACTTTGTGGAACGTTTTCAAAAGTAATAATAACCTCAATAGGAGTATCTTTAATCAAAATATTGTCGGCTTGATAAGTGCCAGAATTACTGCCAAAATCCACTTTGGTTGCAATTAGTTCTTTGCCATCCTCAATGATTCGACTTCTATTGTTAGAATTATAATTTCCGTGTATATAGAGCTTGTTTTTATCTTGTGTACTTGTCACCAAAAGAGAACACTTAATATTTTGAAGTGTTGAAGAAATTGCTGATCTTTGGCATTCTTTGAACTGAAAAATTAAAGATTGGACTTTAACAATCTTATCCGTATTAAAAGAAGACGGCTCTGACACAGTTTCATTATCAGGTGCGAATGAAGCCGAGGGACTGGGTACATTTGAACCTTTTAAAGATTGATTTTCATCTTCAAGCTCTTTTATTTTTCTTTGCAAATCTTTGTTTTCCGACTCAAGTGTATTTAATTTTTCTGATAACTGAACTAAATCGGAATTGCTAGATTGCTGAAAAAAACTGGAAATCCATTCCTTAAATTTATAGCCGCCAAAAGCAGATAGGGGAATAGTTAAAACTAATAAAACAGAAGCAAATATTAGGTAATTTTTTCTTTGTTGTTTTTTAAATTCTTTATTCACTTGTCTGCGAACCTCCTCAATGTCATTATCCATTAATAAGTCAGATAATCCTAGTTCTTGAAGACTCTCTTTAACAGCATCAAGAGTGATAACCTCTTGATTATACTGTTTTCTATAGGAAAGTCGTTCAATCAATTTTTTAAACTCATCATCACTTAAACCATCCTTCAAAACCATAAGTTTTACCCTAAATTGTAATAAAAATAAATGTCCGTCATTATTTTGTATAACACTTTCTACGGTAACGATATGGGTCAACTTTCTGTATATCCATCTATTTTAGTGCAATCGCAAGAAAAATTTCCCCATATCATACCCAAAAGCGTGTTAGCCATAGCACATTGCCAAAAACCTTGTTTAACTAAATTCCTGACAATAGGCTGAAATAACACGAGTTTTCTGGTGTTATAACAACTATTCTTCAATCTGACCGCACCTCTTGACAAAAATTTACAATTATTCGACCCTTAGCGATCGCTATCGGTAGATAGAATGTGCGTGGTGCGTTACCCAAAATCGATCGGTGGAGCAGTAGGACTTGCATTAGGGAACGCACCCTACGGCTGCAATTCAGAGAGTTGATTTTCATTGGATGCCAAGCAAACAGTCTTCAAGGCCCGCACACCGGCATTTGCAATTTCTTGTGGTACTGGTTTTAGTTCCATAGATAGGTCTTCTTAAAAATACTTAATAGGGTGGGTTTTCTATACCACTACAATCGTAGCACAAAGCCGTCCTAAAAGGACGGGGTTTTAAACCCAAATTTTCGATAACCTTCATTATTAATAAGTCCCGAAAATATTGCCCTTAATTAGCTTTAACTTTCTGCCCGATCGTATCGGCAGTGGTAGTGGAAACCATGGCCGCCATAACTTGTTCCGGGGAAACCGTAAAAGGCAGACGATGAATGTCCGAATTAGGCTGACAGGCAATTGCGGCCGCGTGGCGCAATTGGGCAAGGGAAACGTCTCTTAATCCTAAATCCTCTAGGGATTTCGGTAAACCAATTTGTTCATAAAACTGGATTAGTTGCCCCCGGGCCGATACTGCTAATTGATTACCCAAAACTATTTCTTCTAGACGCAATTGGGCGAGAATGCCGTAGGCGACTTTTTCCCCGTGCAGGGCATGATGGCAAGCGGGAATATGGGTTAAACCATTATGAATCGCATGGGCGGCCACGGTGCGACAATTAGCGCCCCCTAAACCACCAATTACTCCGGCTAATAAAACGGTGGCATCTACCACCTGTTTCCAGTCCTCCCCGCCGATATTTTCCAGGGCTGCCGGGGATTTTTGGAAAAGAATATCGCGTAAAACCCGGGCCTGTTGGACAGCGGCAATGATCAGGGTTTCTGTGCAATGACCGCTACTGACGGAAGCTTCGTACCATTTAGCGATCGCATCGCCAATACCGGCGATTAAGGTTCTTTTCGGGGCAGTTTGGATAATACCGTAATCGAGAATTAATAAATCCGGGCAACGGGCTAGGGACAGATCGTAAAGAAAAGCCCCTGCGTCAGAATAGACGTTAGATAGGGCTGTCCAAGCGGCACAAGTGGCGGCGGAGGTGGGAATCGTGGCGATCGGCAAATGGCACTGATGGGCGAGTAATTTGGCCGTATCGAGGGCTTTGCCGCCACCCACACCGATGATAAAATCTGCCTCATGACTCTTGACAGATGCCTTTAAATATGCTAAGGAATTTTCCGAACAATCGGGGGCATAACTGTGATAGCTAGGAGTGAGATTTTTCAGGGGAGATGACAAAAAAGCTAAATTGCGATCGCCACCCACCACGAGGGGACGTTTACCCAAATCCGCTAATTTGCCGGTGGATTCTTCTAGGGCATTGTCACCCCGAATCACTTGTGCGGGGGCGATTAACAGGGGCAAAACAGCGACAGCATTGGACATTTTTTGACAACCTCTCAGGATTATTGGCTAATTTTAGCGAAACTTTCGGGAAAAAGCTGTAGTTCAGGAGTATTATCCCCCGGGGCGGAGAAGGATTTTTTAATCTGTCCTAAGTACAAAGGAGCAGATAAACCGGGCTGAGGGTGAACCAGAGTGCGAGCGCTAATGATAAATTGATTATTACCGCCAGCACCGGCGCGACCAGAGGAAAACAAGTCACTAGCGGCTTGTTTTAGGGTTGCCTCCACCTGCTCGGGAGTAACAGTATTGGGCAGGGAGATAACAGCTTGATTAGCTCCGTTATCATAGACAAGGGAGAATCTCACCGCTCCCGGAATTTCGGTACGGGTAAACAGTCCCAACCCAAGACCGAAAATCCCCACCGTCAACACAGCCATAAAGCTAGTGACACCGACGAGACGAAAGCGGATTCCCCAACCGACGAGAAAAGCGATAATCGTGAGTACCAAAAAAACCAGCGTGGCAATACCAGACCATTGGATGTATTTGGCAAAGTTCAGGGGAATGTCCATATTTTCTATAATAATGATTCTATGAAAACGGTTAGCATAAACCATTGTACCTATCCTGTTGTCGAAACTTTCCATTCTGTGCAGGGCGAGGGCTTTTGGACGGGAAGCAATGCTTTTTTCCTCCGTTTGGGAGGTTGCGATGTCTATTGCCCTTGGTGCGACCAAAAAGAGTCTTGGAATGCCCACCGTTATCCACAACAATCGCTGCGGGAATTGGTTGAGATGGCAAAAGGGGCTAACCCCGCTATGGTGGTGATTACCGGGGGTGAACCTTTGATGCACAATCTTGATCCTTTGACCAAGGAATTAAAAAATCAGGGTTTACGGGTACATTTAGAAACTTCTGGCGCTCATCCTTTTACTGGGGTTTTCGATTGGGTGACTTTTTCTCCTAAAACTTATAAAATGCCCGATCCTAGTATTTATGCACGGGTGAATGAGTTAAAAATTGTCGTGGCTAATCCAGAGGATTTAGACTGGGCAGCTATGCAGGAAAGTAAGTTATCGGAAGGGGTGATTAAATATCTACAACCCGAATGGAATACAGTGGAAAGCAAAGAGTTAGTCTTTAATTATGTTCTCCAGCATCCCCAATGGCGTCTCAGTCTCCAAACCCATAAGTTTTTAGGAGTCCGCTAGTCAGTTATCAGTTATCAGTTATCAGTTATCAGTTATCAGCTTTTTTCTCCTGCTCCCATCTCCCCCCGCAACGCGCACGAAGTGGTCTCCCCCCGCAACGCGCACGAAGTGGTCTCCCCACTTCCCCCCGCAACGCGCACGAAGTGGTCTCCCCACTTCCCAATTCATGATTCATAATTCCCAAACCCTAATTGACTAACAAGAGGTAAAATACTATGTCTAACAACAATTCTGAACGAGTAGTGCGTCGTGGTCGAGTTTTTCCGGAGATTCAATCTACAGAGGAAGAAAAGGCCAAACATCGCGCCCGACAATTAGAATTTTATCATCGTTGTTGGCCGATTTTTCAGAGTTTACAGCCCCGGTTAATGAAACATTATTATGGTTGGTACATTGCGATCGAACCCGATAGCGGCGATTATTTTATCGATCCCGACAAAGAAGTGGCTAGTAAAAAAGCAAGGGCAAAATATCCCGACAAAATCCATCATATCTTTGGCATTAATGAAACTGGAGTTAGTGGCAGAATATGATTGAAGGGAGATTTGGAGAAAATGGTCAAATTTATTTTGATATCGATTTAGTCAGCCCTAATGGTCTGGTGTTACCTGTAGAAGCTATGCTAGATACTGGTTTCACGGAGTTTTGTGTTATGAATGACCAAGATGCTCGCAGTCTTGAATGGCAATTTTTAAACCAAGATAAGTTACGCACTGCCCAAGGAGAAGCATTTTTTGATATATATTTAGGCAGAGTAAGAATTGATGGTCAGGAATACGAAATTCCCGTTTTTGCAGGGGAGGCAATTCAGGAGATTTTGTTAGGTTCCCAGTGGCTCAAACAATTTATCTTAGTAGCTAATTATCAACAAACACAGGTGACATTAGGATAATGACAAAAAAGGCGATTATTTTACTTTCCGGGGGATTAGATTCAGCGACGACAGCAGCGATCGCTCTAGCGGCTGGTTATCAATTAATCGCCCTTTCCTTTCGTTATGGACAAAGACACGAGCGGGAATTAGCGGCGGCGAAAAAAATTGCTAATTTCCTCAATATTAAAGAACATCATCTGATCGAAGTCAATCTATCTTTGTGGGGAGGTTCCGCTTTAACGGATCAATCTATAGCTATTCCCCAAGAGGGAATTAACCCAGATATTATCCCGATTACCTATGTGCCGGGGAGAAATACAGTTTTTATTTCGATCGCTCTTTCTTTAGCGGAAGCAAGGGAAGCGGAGGCGATATATTTAGGAATTAACGCGGTGGATTATTCTGGTTATCCCGATTGTCGTCCCCAGTATTTAGAGGCCTTTCAAACTTTAGCTAATTTATCATCGAAAGCGGGTTTAGAAGGGAAAGCACCCCAATTAATTGCCCCTTTGGTGATGGATAGTAAGGTAGATATCGTCCGTCGTGCTGTTAGTTTGGGGGTTCCCATTGCTGATACTTGGTCTTGTTATCAAGGAGAAGTTGAACCCTGCGGTTTATGCGATTCCTGTCGCATCAGAGATCAGGCTTTAATTGAGGCTGGTTATCCCGAATTAGCCACTCCCCTGTTGAAAAACAGCCGGGGAAAATAGGGAGGATAGTGAAAAATGGAGATAATCTAGGCAATTAAATGTTCAATGAGGATTTTACTGCCGATTAATATTAAAACTAAACCGCCGAGAATTTCCACCTTTTGACTAAATAAATTACCGAATTTATGCCCGATAAAAACAGCTATAAAACATAAAGCAAAGGTAATAGAACCGATGACAGTGCAAGCTAAAAGTAAGGGAGTTTTAATCATCGATAGACCCAAACCAACTACTAAAGCATCGATGCTAGTAGCGATCGCTAATCCGATTAAAGTATAGGAATCTAGAGGATTAAATTTTTTTTCTTCGTCATCATTTTGAACAGCTTCGTAGATCATTTTACTGCCGATCGCTCCTAAAATAATAAAAGCGATCCAATGGTCAAAAGAGGCGAGGAAATCGCGACAGGTTAGACCGATACCCCAACCGATCATCGGCATAATCGCTTGAAATCCCCCAAAAAACAAAGCAATTTTCAAAGCCTTATTAACATGAATATGACGAATCATCAGGCCACTGGTCAGAGAAACGGCCACGGCATCGGCGGCTAATCCCACGGCAACAAAGGAAGTGGTTAAAAGTTCGAGTGAAGTAAACATCTATAGTTGTTTATCCTTTAATTTCCCCCTATCTTAACTAATTTTTACCCAGAAAACTTTCATATTTCTCTCATGATCCTCTCATTTATCTATCATTTCTCTAACCTAAGTAGGTAGGCGTTAAAAGTTGTCAGATGCCCCCCTTATCAAGGGGGGACTAAGGGGGGATCGGCACCCCCCTTATCAAGGGGGGCAGGGGGGATCGAACCTAAAATCCATTTTTAATTTAATTATAACCAGCTACTTAATTAGTGAGCGGATCGAATTGAAAAGGTTTAAAACCACATTACTGGTTCTTCACCGATCGCCTGCACCTGATGGATCGCTTCTGGGGTAAAACTGATGATATCCTCAGCTTCTAGGACTTTTTCGCCCGTTACTGTGATTTTATCGGGAAATTCAACCGTAGGAGTCCGAGTAACCAATCCTGCTGTCTCATAAATTCCCCTGTTTCCAGGACAAAGTTAAAGAAGATACTTTTTCCCATCA
The DNA here is from genome assembly GCF_014698375.1 of Microcystis flos-aquae FACHB-1344. Lineage (NCBI taxonomy): Bacteria > Bacillati > Cyanobacteriota > Cyanophyceae > Chroococcales > Microcystaceae > Microcystis > Microcystis flos-aquae. The sequence continues at coordinate 10,397 of NZ_JACJSW010000093.1, forward strand.
TCGATCATCCCGTCTGCTTTTAAGGTGGCTAACGCTACCATATAGGAAAAGTGCCACATAAAAAATTATGATAATTTCGAGAATTACCGGAGAATGAGGTGGGAGAGAACGGTGATAAAATTAGCTAATTGACTCCCCTAACTTAAGCACCCAATAACCGCTCACTGAAAATATGGCTGATTTTTTTAACACCTATGGTTTTTTAATTGTTTCAATGATATTTGGAGCCATATTAGGCATTTCAATTTATCTGCCCTTAATGGCCGGTCAATTATCCTTAGCAACCCCTGGTTTTTACGCTTTAGGCGGTTATGTTGCCGCCATTCTTTCCACGAAAGTTTTTACTAATACCGGCAGCAATTATCCCCTGGCTTTGGTATTTTTAGAAATGTTAATTGCTGGCATTATTGCGGGAATATTAGCCATAGTTTTAGGTATTCCTGTTCTCCGTTTGCGAGGGATTTATTTAGCTATTGCCACAATCGCCTGGGTAGAAATTTTGAGAATTATTGCCCTTAATCTCGAGATAACTGGCGGTGCGGTCGGTATTTTCGCCATTCCCCAACCCTTCACTACTCAATTAGCCTACCTTTGGCTGGCCTTGCCCCTCTTATTCCTAACTATGCTGTTTCTCTACCGGTTAGAAAACATCAAAATTGGTCGGGCATTTAATGCCATTCGTGCCGATGAATTGGCAGCTGCGGCCATGGGAATTAATCCCACCTATCACAAGGTTTTATCCTTCACTTTCGGGGCAGTTTTAGCGGCAGTTGTGGGAGCGGTAAGCGCCCATTTTCTCAATACTTGGAATTCCCGTCAAGGAACCTTTGATTCTAGTATTATTTTCCTGGCTTTCGTTTTAATTGGTGGTTCAAGAACTTTTGTCGGGCCGGTGGTGGGAGGCATTGTTTTAACTGCTTTGCCCGAAGTTTTACGCGCCCTCGGCGGCGTGAATGGTTTACCAATTTGGTTAGGGAATTTCTTGCGCGATGGTCGTTTGATTATTTTTGGAATTTTAATCGTTTTGGGAACAATTTTTTATCCGCAAGGCTTAATTACACCTGAATTAATCAAAAAACTAATTCCTTTTAAAAGACGTTCCTCTCTTAGTCAATTTGATTCCTAGTCATGGATCAATGTTGTCGATTGAATTCCTTTTTAATTAATGATATAATAGGATAGTTTATCCCCCTTTATATTCTCAGTCATCTCCGAGAATGACCCGCCAAATTCACGACCAATTTGCCAAGGAATATTTAGAGGAACTGTTAGCGCCTCTAGGAACCATAAAAAAGAGTAAGAAAGTGAAAAGTGAGGTTCAAGAAATAGATGTCTGGTTTGAACCGGCCAGTTCACCATCAAGGACCGAACTCCCTTTAGGTTTACTCGGAAAAATGGCGGCGACTTCTTGCTTGTTTGAACCTTTCCGTAACCCGCCCTCAGAAATAGAGATTCGCAGTTGTATATCAAAGTTATATACTGTTCATAATGACCTCTTAAGAAAGGCCAAACGTACAAACAAAACTCTGACGGTCGCAGAATTGCCAGTTTTATGGATTCTCACGCCCACCTTTTCAGCTAGAATGATTCAAGGATTCAGGGCTGACAGCGATGAGAGGAATTGGTTAAAAGGGGTTTACTTTTTAGCTGACTTCCTCAAAGTGGCAATCGTTGCCATCCACCAGTTACCAGTGAGTGAAGACACTTTATGGTTGAGGGTTTTAGGAAAAGGAGAAACACAAAAAAGAGCCGTAGAAGAGTTAGTTCAATTGCCAGAAGATAACTCTTTTAAAGAAAATTTGTTAGAAATTCTAGCCAACTGGCGTAAGAATTTGGAATTGAGAGATAATTTAAGTAGCGAGGAACAGGAGGACATCATGAACCTATCACCAGCCTATCTAAAACAGCGAGAAGATTGGAAAATAGAAGGAAAACAGGAAGGCACTTTAGAGGGACAACTCTCGCTGATAGCTAGTCTTCTGGAAGGGCGGTTTGGAACCCTAGATTCGGAATTGTCTGGTCTAGTTGCACAGATTGCCCAACTTCCCATCTCAGAACGCACCGGGTTACTTCTTTCTTTAGTGAATTTATCCCGCTCTGAACTGTTAGAAAGATTGAGAAAAGATTAAAGTTTTAGTCCGCTCAAGCCATGAATTTTCATGCCAAAATCCTGATGGTAGTTTGTCTGCTGAGTTACTGTCATGGTCAAATCTAGCATTCCCTCAGACGCTCTAGCCCTGGGTTGGATTGAGCTATCATTATTGAGCAGGTATTACCAATCGGCTCAAAAGGCGAAACCCAACCAAGATTGTGAAAATATTCTGGGAAGTTGTTGGGTTTCCTTGCGTCAACCCAACCTAGGAGTTTTACCGCCACTTCCACCCTACTGATAAAAATTTTATTTCCTGTATCTCTATTGTAGCAGATATCGGATGAAAGGATAAACCATCCTCCTTGAAATTATGGAAATTGAGAGAGTTATGTAAAAAATACCCCCTCAACTGACTGAATCAAGGGGGCATTTGTCATATTTTTAGTGGGCAATTTAGCCTACTTTTGTGGTTTCTTTTTTGATGGATTGGGAGGGTTTTAGTTTGCGCTTGAGGGTAGAAGCTGCGCCTAGAGTGCCGAGGGCGAGGAGGCTGAGAGTTGAGGTGGGTTCGGGGACATGAACATGAACGCCAGTCAACCTAATTACAGTATTTTGTGGAGCCATACTACGATAAAAACTAAAGGTATAGAAGTCTCTATGTACTGGACGATGACTGGTAGGGAAACTATCTGAAATAACAAGTCCAAATTCATTCTTTCTAAAAGTGTAATCTGTGGCGACAAAGTCTCCTTCACGTTCATCCAATTTAGTATGGGGTGTTTCTATGTGCCGGACACCTAACTTGACTTCCCAATTATTAGAAGAATTCTTGGTTTCTAAAGTAACTAGCCAGTTTCTCAGTAGAGGATTGCCGGAACCACTTTCTTCAGGATTCCAAGACCATGAGACTTCGAGTTCTCCTAGTTTATCTTTAATTACTTTTGGAGTTAAGCCAGCATCAGCTTTTGGTAATTGAGAAGTAAGTACCAACGTAGCGGTTAGCACACCGAGAGAGAACTTTATTCGAGAAGTTATTTGATTCATAGCTTGCACCTTTGAGATAATTGTGTTTTTTTAGGGAGTATATTAGCCGACTTTTGTCGTTTCCTTTAAGCGCTAATATACACACTCCCCCCCCACAACTGTATCAAAAGCTACAATTTACAAATCTTTACATTCCTCTCCCTAACTAGCGATTCACAGGGGAAAGAGTTTCAGGTATTTTCCCCTGTTTTACTGCTTCTCAGGCGACCTATCGCCTTCCGTGAGGGATTGTGGCGCGGTGTGTCAGATTCGATAATAGGGTTCAAAATTTCGCTAACCGCTACTTGAGCCATAGCGTTTTCCCTTAAGCAGAATTCACGCCGCCTCCAGTTCATAATGCAAGACCAGAAGCTCATCGCCTGGCAGAATAGCCATCGCATATTCCCGCCCCTGACTGTCAGAAAATTCCACTAAATATTGATAGCGCGAACCTTTTTCATACACCTCAACCACTGTTCCCACCTGTCCGCTTGGCAAGCTGGGGACAGCTTCATAATCTAATTCAACTAAAGTCAATCGCTCCCGAGGGACGGAGTTGAGGATGGCAACCGTATCTAAGAGTTTGATGTCTTTCATGGTACTTCACTTGATAAAGGCAGAAATTAGGCGAGGGTTGGGATTAATTAAGCCGATTTCCCAGATAGTTCGCAGTTGTGTTCCTTGCCGTTCTGGTATCGTCCAATCCACTTTAAACTGCTGGCCGAATTCCGTGACCGCTTGTTGCACAACTTCCGTTCTGTTAAACTTACTCAAATCTACTCATGAGCAAATTTGACGTTAACTTCCTGCTTCACTGTAGTAGTGTCGGCACTATCTACGACCCAAGCTGACACGGTGGAACTCACCGCCAAAGAAGCTAGATTTAGACTAGCGTTCAAGTCTCGACCGCAAACTACATGGCATTGCTCACACTCAAAAACTCTTTCAGTTAAAGA